>NZ_JBKKJR010000004.1:0-133137 GCF_046614755.1 Megasphaera indica | reverse complement strand
AGGTTGGAAAAGTCCTGTCCAATACAGAATTTTCCGACAGACAGCATAAAAAAGTAACGAGACAGTAAAAACAGTCTCGTTACCAAGGTCTAACTTTTTGGGGTCACATCAGACAGCACTCAGGCCGGCGTTGAGCTGCATGGCTCCGAAGCCCAGCGTCGTCGTCAGACCGAAAATCGTCGCACAGAGGGCGACGATATCAATCAGGTTGCCCCAGAAACCGTTCAGCCTATGCTTCAGGAGGGGATAAAAACCGGAACGCAGGGTTACGGGAAGCTGATAGCGGAATCCGAAATAGGCCAGGGCCAGGCCGATGATACCGTAAATCGCCCAGGCATGGATCCCCCAATGGAACAAGGTGTTCAGCATGGCTTCCTTTGTTTGGACCAGCGATGAAGCCGACCCGTGTAAGGGGGCCGATAAGTGGGAAATCGGTTCGGCTACGCCAAAGAACATCAGGCCAATGCCCATACCGGCTGAAAACAGCATGCACAACCAGGAAAAAAAGGAAAATTCTGGTTTTTCATCTTCGTTTCCCAAGCGGATGTCACCGAGCTTTCCCTGACATAAGATGACCAGGAAGAGGAAAAAGAAGGCGACACAAAGAATGTATACCCAGCTGAATGAACTGAATATATATTCTTTTACACTGCTTAAAACTGCATCTGTCCGATCGGGAAAGAAGATACAGCTTATGACGACGATTCCAATGAATAAGATACTGGGCAGGACAATACTTGCCTGCAAGTTGTTTTTTGGAATTTTCAAAGAAAAACCACCTTTCCAAAATAAAAATGAAAGATATGAACAAATTAAGTATACTATATAAATTGTATCATATCGAAAAGTACGTGACAAATGGAAGGAATCATTGACTTTTTTCATGGCTTATGCCATTCTTAGTAAGTCACAGACTATGTATTGATTGGGGGAAAACTATGATTTTGAATGGATTGATGGCGGTCTCCGATGTTTTGTGGGGGACGCCGATGATTGTCGTGCTGGTCAGTATGGGCTTATATTTGAGCATTCCGTTTTCATTTCTACTATAATTTCCGGCACATCGGATTTCATTTCCGCAATACCTTTGGCAAGATGTTCCAGCGCCAGGGCAGCGGCCAGGGGTCGGTCTCAGGGTTCGCCGCTGCTTGTACGGCCATGGCCAATACAATCGGCGTCGGCAATATCGGCGGCGTGGCGACGGCTATCGTTTCCGGCGGTCCCGGCGCCGTTTTCTGGATGTGGGTTTCAGGCTGCCTGGGCATGTCGACGAAAGCCTGCGAAATCATTTTGGGCCAGCGCTTCCGCGTCAAGTACTCTGAGTCCATGGACGAATACATGTGTGACCTGTCCTTTGTCATGCGAAACGCCCTGGGCTGGCGGAAAGGGGCTTTCCTGCTGGCTATTGCCTGTTTTACCTTAGGCCCCTGGACGTGCAGCGTTCAGACGGAATCCGTCGTCGGCGCCCTGAGGGAAGCCTTTGGCATCGACCCGCTCTGGTCGGCCGCTTTTCTGGGCCTCACCTGTTTCGTCACCATCTTCGGCGGCTTGCGGCGCATTTCGGCCGTCATGGAACGGGTCGTGCCCATCATGGCCCTGCTCTACATTCTCGGTGGCCTGGCCATCCTCGTCCAGCATCTGCCGCAGGTGCCGGCAACGCTGGAGTTGATTGTCCGCAGCGCCTTTACGCCCATGGCCGGTGTCGGCGGCTTTGCCGGGGCGACGGTCAAGGATGCCATGCGCTATGGTATTGCCCGCGGCCTCTATTCCAACGACGCCGGCACGGGCTATGGCATCATCGCCCATGCGACGGCCCGGACGGATCATCCTGTCCGCCAGGCTTCCTGGGGCTGGGGCGAAGTGTTCCTCGACACGATCGTCGTCTGCTCGGTGACGGCCTTGTCGCTGCTCCTGACCAATTCCTACATCGATTATCCCCGTGTCGACAGTGCCAGTCTGACGACCGTCGCCTTCCGCATTTCCTTTGGCGACTGGGGCGCCTGGTTCATGGCCGTCGCCATTACGGTCTTTGCCTGGACGACGATCATCGGGATGTATTACAGCTGCGAAAAATCGGTCAACTACGCTTTTGGCGATACCCGGCGCAACCGCAGGGCGACTAAGGTCTACATGATCTATTACATGATTCCCTGTGTCGTCCTCTACAATGCCAAAGCCGATGCCCTGTGGGCCATGACCGATATTTTGTCGGCTATTTACGTCATGATCACGATTTTGTTCATCGTCACGCAGCGGAAAGAAATCTTCCGCTTGTTCAATGATTTCTGGTTCCGTTTCCTGCCGGCGCAGGAACGGGGAGAAAATCCGCCTGTCGTCGCTTATGGGACGGTGCCTGTGAAAGGAGAAAGAAAATGAAAAATACATTGAAACAGATTTTGGACCGCGAAGGCGTTCTGGTCCTCGACGGCTCCATGGGGACGGCCCTGGAAAATCTCGGGGCCGATTTGAACAACAAACTGTGGACGGCCCGCGTCCTGGCCGATCGGCCGGAACTGGTCAAGGAAGTCCACATCCAGTATTTCCGGGCCGGTGCCGATGCGGGCATTACCTGCAGTTACCAGGCCTCCCTGCCGGGACTGATGGAAACGGGGTACAGCCGCGAACAGGCAGAAGCCCTCATCACCCGGGCAGTCCAGGTCTTTCAGGAAGCGCGCCAGGAATGGTGGGACGCCGAAGGGAAGCAGGCTGGCCAGTGCCGGCCCATACGGGGCTTATTTGGCTGATGGATCCGAATACAAGGGCCATTACGGCGTCAGTGCGGATATGCTGCGGGACTTCCATCGCCGCCGGGCTGAACTCCTGTGGCAGGCCGGTGCCGTCGCCGTCGGCGGCTGCTGCACGACCGTGGCCGACCACATCCGCCAAGTCGTTGCCGCCCGCCGCACTTATACGGGGAAAAGATAGTTTGTAGTTTGGTGAACGTACTCCCGCCTATAGAGGCGGGAGCTTCCTGCTTCAACGAGAACAGCGCCACGGACTCCAAAGAGTTGTGGCGTCTTACACTCTCTCCACAGGCGTAGATTCCCGTGCGCCCCACGGTATGTTATGGATTACGTCAGGCAGATATCCGCCTGGCTTCTTCTCGAATATTGATGGCAGCGTTCTTATCGCGGTTATGGTGACTGCCACATTTAGGGCAATTCCATTCCCTTATAGATAAATCCTTGGTTTCGTGGTTCTGATATCCGCAAACATGGCACAGCTGGCTGCTTGGATACCACTTGTCTATCTTGATAAGCTGTTTGCCTTGCCAAGCCAGTTTATACTCTAGCATGTTCGTGAACATATTCCAGCCATTGTCAGCTACGGATTTGCCAAAGCTGAACTTGCCACCCTTTTTCCGCTTGGCCATCGTTTTGACGCTAATATCCTCAATGCCAATGGCATCATAGCGGTCTGCAAGGTAGCGAGCCTTCTTGTGCAGGAAATCCCGCCGTTGATTGGCCACTTTCTCATGGAGGATAGCTACGCGTAGTCTTTGTTTTGCTCTATTGTGACTTCCTTTCTGCTTTTGGGATAGCTTTCGCTGTGCCTTAGCCAATCTTTTCTCTGCCGTTCTCAGGAAATCGGGATACTTAGCATCCGCCTCATCGGAAGCCACATACAAGCCGTGCATCGCAAAATCCAGCCCCAGGAATGTCTTCGGTATGACAGGGAGTATTTGGTTTTCATACTCCACCAGCATACTGATATAGTACTTTCCTGATGGCGTCTTGCTGATGGTTACGGTCTTTATGATACTGTTCTCCGGCAAGGGACGATGCTGGCATAATTTCACCCAGCCTATTTTCGGCAGTTTCACCTTATGGCCCTCGATTCGGACAGAGCCTTTCTGGTTGTTCGTGGAATACGAAGCACGACGATTCTTCTTGGACTTGAAGCGCGGCTTGCCGAAATGCTTGTTGTCATTCCAAAAGTGGCTGTAGGCCTTATTCAGGTTCATTTGGGCATTGGCAAGGGCTAAACTATCTACTTCCTTTAGCCAAGGGAATTCTTCTTTGTACTGCGCAGGCGTGTTATTCAGCTTTTGGCCGGTTTCCTTATAATAGTCAATGCGGTCACTCAGTATCTTGTTGTAGATGAATCGGACACAGCCAAAGGTCTTGTCAAACATCAATTTCTGTTCCGTTGTCGGATAGATTCTGTATCGGTATGCCTTATTCACTATCATCACCTGCCTTGACTTTCCAAATCCTTTCACTCTTACTACTGATTATACTGCAAATCAACTTGTGAAGCCATTGTTTTTCTGATGGCATCGAGCTCTCAGAAAAACCTGCAATTCATCTCACCGCCTAAAGAGGCGGGAGACTTCTTGCAGAATCAGGTTAAAACTCGAAAAGGACCTGTCGCACGTGCGACAGGTCCTTTTGGCATCTTCTAAAACCATGTGCGAACGATGAACCAGGACAATCCTAAGAGGACGAAGGAGCAGACGAGGGCGCTGCCCATGGGGCGGGTGCCTTCTTTGGCGATGACGGCGAAGTTGACGTTCAGTCCCAGGGCGGCCATGGCCATGCCCAAGATGAGGTAGGCTGCTTTGACCAGCATGGGGACGGCGAATCCGATGGCCGGGATATAGGAGCCGATGGCGCTGGCCGCGATGAAGCCGCCCATGAACCAGGGAATGGGGACTTTGAGTTTCTGGTCCGCATCTCCCGATTGGCGGCGCTGGTGCCAGGCTTCGCCGATACCCAGGATGATGGCGACCGGGGCCAGGAGCAGGACGCGCGATAATTTGGTGATGATGGCGCTGTCTGTACCTATGGGGCCGGCACTGCCGCCAGCGGCGACGGCGTGGGCGATTTCATGGAGGCTGAGGCCGGCCATGACGCCGAACTGACTGTCCGTAAAGTTCAGGACGGGTTGGGCGAAGACTTCGATGAGCGTAAAGACCGTGCCCAGGATGGCTACGATGGCGACGGCCAGGACGGACTGGTCGGCTTTGGCCTTGAGTGTCCCCGAAACGCCCATGACAGCGGCGGCACCGCAGATGCTGCAGCCACAGGCCGTGAGCAGGGCCAATGTGTGGTCGACGCGAAGGGCACGGGCGACGGCATAATTGAGGGGAATCATGATGGCCACGACGAAAACGGCGGCGATGAGGCTCTTCATACCGGCGCTGACCAGGATGATGAGGTTCAGCTTGAAACCCAGGAAGATGATGCCGGCCCGGAGAAATTTATTGGCAATGAAGCCCGTACTTTCCCGGGCTGCCAGCGTGACCGGCCGGCAGACCTGGATGACCATGCCCAGCAGCAGAGCCAGGACCAGGTGACCGATGAGAGAAAAGCCCGGCAGGGAAGCCAGCGATTGGCCGGCCAGGGAACAGGCCAGGGTCAGGACGACTCCGAGCAGGGCGTGGCGCCAGTCGATCATAGTGGATAATTGCATGATGATGTCACTCCTATACTGATATTTGAGATGACTCTAGTATAGTCTGTCCCTTTTCATAAGTAAAATACTAGGATATAATATAAATCATAAGTATTTACCTATGAATTAAGGGGGACAACTTTATGACGCTGCGCCATTTCCGCATTTTCCTGGCAGTCTGCGAAACCTTGAATATGACCCAGGCTGCCCGGCAGCTCCATATCAGCCAGCCGTCGGTCACTCAGGCCATCCATGAAATGGAAAATCATTACGGCCTGATGTTATTCGAACGCCTGGGGCGTCATATTTACTTGACCGCTGCTGGCGAGAACTTGAAACAGTATGCTTACCAGATCCTGTCGCTCTGTCAGCAGGCTGAAGACAGCATGACGGCCATGCAGCATCAGCTGCCGATCCGCCTGGGCGTCAGCATCACCATTGGCGACATCTTCCTGGTCGAACTTCTGACGCATTGCCGCCGGACGTATCCTGAATGGGACATCCTGTCGGCCATTCACAATACGGAGGAACTGGAACAGCTCCTGATGGAAGATAAACTGGACCTGGCCCTCGTCGAAGGGCGGGTCCAGTCGCCATACCTCGTATCCCGTCCCATCATTACGGACTATTTGACACTCATCGCTTCGCCGGACAGCGAATGGAGCCGTAAGGCCATTACAACGCCACAGGACCTGGATGGTATGCCTGTTTTTGTCCGCGAACAGGGAAGCGGCACGCGGGACCTCTTCGAGCGTGTCCTGGAAGACCACCACCTGACCTGCCGCATCATCGGCGTCTACAACAACTCTGAAGCCATCAAGAAAGCCGTCATGGCCAACTTAGGCGTATCCGTCCTGTCCCGCCGCCTGGTCCAGAACGAAATCGAAACAGGCCGCCTCGTCGAACTCCCCTTGCCGGGGCTCGAATTCAAGCGCCAGTTTCGCCTGGTACACCACAAAAACAAATACCTGACCCAGCCCATGCAGGACCTTATATCCATCTGCTGCCACAGCGAGGAATGGCTGTGATGGGACAAAAAAATGACCGCCATCTGTCTGCCGACGGAACGGTCATTTTTGATTGAGTTATTTCTTTTCCTTCGTGCTTTCGCCGACGATGTAGGGCGGGCGGCCTTTGCTTTCGTTATAGATGCGGCCGACGTATTCGCCGAGGATGCCCATGAAGGTGAACTGGACGCCGCCGATGAAGAGGATGAGGGAGATGAGGGACGGATAGCCTGGGACGTCTTCGCCGAAGAGTAGGGTGCGCAGGACGATGAAGACGAGATAGATGGCGGCGACGATGGCCAGGAAACAGCCGGTAAAGGCGGCGATGCGCAAAGGCGCCGTCGTGAAGCTGGTAATGCCGTCGATGGCCAGGTTGAAGAGTTTCCAGTAGTTCCACTTGGTCTTGCCCGCAGCCCGGGGCGGCCGGTCGAAGAGGATTTCTTTCTTCTCGAAGCCAATCCAGCTGAACAGGCCCTTGGTGTAGCGCTGACATTCGCGCAGGCTGCGCAGGGCCTTGACGCAGCGCCTGTCGAGGAGGCGGAAGTCGCCGACGTCTTCCTGGACCGGGACGGGGGACAATTTCTTGAGCAGGCGGTAATAGACGTGGCTCGACCACTTCTTGAAGAACGTTTCCCCTTCGCGGCGCCGGCGGCGGGCCGATACATCGTGGTAGCTTTTTTCCCACCAGGCGATCATGTCCGGCAGGAGTTCCGGCGGGTCCTGGAGGTCGGCATCCATGATGACCAGGGCGTCGCCTTCGGCGTAGTCCATGCCGGCCAGCATAGCTGCTTCCTTGCCGAAGTTGCGCGACAGGGATACGTAGGCCACGCGCTTATCTTTTTCGTGGAGCTGGCGCAGGATGGGCAGGGTCTGGTCGCGGCTGCCGTCGTTGACGAAGATGAAGGTAAAGGCGTAGTCCGGCAGGGCGTCGATGACGGCGCACGTCCGCTGGTAGAACTGGGGCAGGACGGCTTCTTCGTTGTAACAGGGGACAAGGATGTCGATTTGCTTCATCGCTTGTCACCTCCGGCGGCGGCCCGGTTCAGGAGGACCGTATAGTCTTCGACGTCGAGGCGCTGGGCCGGAACCGTTCCCAAAACGCGCAGGGCTTCGTCGCGGTATTTCGGCTGGACGACGACGATAGCCGGCTGGTCGCTGTTCCAGAGGTCATACAGGTCCTGGCTGCCGTAGTACATGTTCGTCCGGTCCGTATGATGGATGCCGAATTCCAGCTCGCCCATGAAGTTACCGGCAGCGATGGGACGATCCAGGTAGTAGACCAAGCCTGGCATGAACGAGCCATACATGATGATTGGCGTGCTGTCCGGGACGTTCAGAGACCGGATGTCCTGGCTGACTGTATAGGCCGTCTGATGGTCGTGAATCTGGCCCTGGACCTGATGGGCGCCGAGGCCGAAGCCATAGGCCATGCAGCTGAGGATGACCAGGACCGAGAGGAAGTCCTTCTTGCGATGCCAGACCCAGGCCGCTGCCAGGGTGCCGACGAAGAGCGAGGCGATGAGCAGGCCGCCGTGGGTCAGGAAGTCGGCGACGGTCAGGAAATCGGTGTGCATGAGGTAGGCGATGCCCGCTGCCGTGAACAGCAGGCAGAGGATGGCATTTATGAGAAAACTGTGGCCGAGCCAGCGCCCTTCCTGACGGCACCGTTCGATAGACGCGGCCAGAAGGACCGACAAGGGCAGCCAGCAGGGCAGGATGTACGTCGGCAGTTTCGAGTCGGAAATACTGTAGAAGACGTAAATCAGGCCGGCCCAGAGGGCAAGCAGCAGCAGGTCCTGCTTATGCCGCAGGGAACCGGGCTTGCGGAAAATCCCGTCCTTGCTGAAGAACGTCGCCACGAAGCCCGTCCAGGGCATGAGGCCGGCGATGAGGACCGGGACGAAGTAGTACCAGGGATGGAAGCGTTCGTGCATCTTGGTAGCGAAGCGCAGGAAGTGTTCGCGGATGAAGAAGAAATAGAAGAAGTCCGGATTCTTCTGGCAGATCAGGTAGTACCAGGGCACGGCGATGACCAGGAAGAGGATGATGCCCGGCAGGTAGAAGAGTTTGAGGAAGAGGCGCGGCCGCTTGCTCAGCAGGGCGTACCAGAAGAGGATGCCGACGGGGAAGACGATGGCGATGAGGCCTTTCGTGAGCATGCCGAAACCCATGGCGGCGTAGAAGACGAGCAGGTATTTCTTGTTTTCCGTCCGTTCAAAGACATAGAACGAGACCAGGCAGGCATCGATGAAAAAGGTCAGGGCCATGTCCATGACGCCGATAGAGGCGACGATGAGCTGCAGTGCCGACGTAGCCACGATGACGGCAGCCAGGAGCCCTGTGCGCCGGTTGTACATGGTCTTGGCCAGCCAGAAGGCCAGGAAGACGTTACCAAGGCCCGTCAGGGCCGGCAGAATGCGGCCTGTGAATTCACGGATGCCAAAGAGCTCCATGGACAGGGCCGTGACCCAGTATTGGAAAATAGGCTTCTCGAAATAGGGCATGTAATCGAAGTGGGGCGTGATGTAGTCACCGGACAGGACCATTTCCATGGCGACCCGGTGATAGCGCCCTTCGTCGAGGTCGATGAGATGATACGACCCGATGTGGCCCAGGTAGAGAAAGGCCGCAGCGGCGATGAAGAGGCCCATCAGAAAGCGCCGGTGGCGGCGAAGTGCGTCAGTCATAAAATACCTCCTATATATGTGCGTTACTATATAGTATACTAGAAGATTATAAATAAATCATAAAAGAAATGACAATTTCCTGTGTTTTCACATTTCTGTGACATATGTCATTTTTACCTTAATGCGTCAGGGACAGGCGCGGCCGTCTGGGTTTGACGATGAGCAGGACGCCGCCCAGTACCAGGAGAATGCCCAGGGCTGTATGCCAGGTGAAGGCTTCGCCCAGGACGAGGATACCGCTGACGACGCCGACGACGGGGACGACCAGGATGGCGACGCCGGCCTTGCCGGCTTCCATGTGGGCGAGAATATAATTCCATAAGAAGAAGCCGACAGCTGCAGCCAGGATGCCGTTATAGAGCAGACAGGCGGCAGCTGTTGTTGTCCAGTGGATGGAAGGCTGTGGGACAATCAGGGCGACGATGAAGAGCAGGAGCGAGCCGACGACCATCTGCCAGGCCGAGTACTGCAGGGGCGGACTGTCCTGGAGGTGCCGTTTCAGGATGATGCCCGATGCGGCCCAGGCGGCGGCCCCGGCGAGGACGATGGAGACGGCTGTCATATTGCCCAGGTCATGGATGTCCATGAGGACGAAGAGGCCGGCGATGCAGATGGCTATGCCGGCTATTTTCCGGAGCGTCAGCCTTTCTTTGAGGAAGAGCTGGGCCAGAATGGCCATCCACACGGGCATGGTGTAGTTCAACACGGAGACGACGCCGGCTGTCAGCGAATACATGCCGATCTGCATGCAGACATTGTTGACGGCAATCTGCAAGATGCCCGTAGCGGCGATCCACTTCCAGTACTTCCGTTCCGGGACGGGAATACGGTGCCAGGCACAGACCGAGAGCATGACGGCGGCGCCGATGAGGAAGCGGAAGGCCACGAACAGGACGGGCGGGAAATAAGCATTGGCCGTCTTCATGACGACCCAGTTGAAACCCCAGATGGCATATAATAGAAATAGAGCGCGCATCATAGGAAAACACCTTCTTTTTTTAGAAATTGGTTAGCAACCTTATTTTATCGGACGGGAGAGGAGAAATCAAGGCAGCGGCCCGTCCGGCAGGGCATGGACAGACAGGCCAGGAACGGCTATAATGGAAGAAAAGATTTACAGGAGGAGCGATTCTTATGTTACATATTGGCCTGACCGGCGGCATTGCCTCCGGCAAAAGCACTGTCGTCACCATGCTGTGCGAATTGGGGGCAGGTATCGTCGACTGCGACGTCATTGCCCACGACGTCGTCGAACCCGGTTCAGAAGGACTTGCGGCGGTCGCTGCGGCTTTTGGGCCGAAGACGCTCTTAGCCGACGGATCCATGGACCGGGCCTACATCGGCAGCGTCGTCTTTGGCGATAAGGCGAAGAAAGCGCAGCTCGAAGCCATTTTATTCCCCCTCATCCATGCCGGCATCGACGGGGAAATCAAAAAAATCGAAGAAAATAAAAAAAATCCTGTCATTTTCCTTGACATGCCCCTGCTTTATGAGGTAAAATACGATTCGTACGTTGACGAAACGTGGCTGGTGTACGTCGATCCGGTAACGCAGCTTACGCGGCTGATGAAGCGGAACGGCTATTCCGAAAGTGAAGCACTGGCACGGATTCATGCACAGCTTCCTATCGACGACAAACGGTCTTTGGCACAGGTCATCATCGACAATACCGGCTCTCCGGAAGAGACGCAGAAACAGGTACTCGTCGCATGGCAGGCCTTGATGGACCGCATCAAAGGGTAGGGAGAAGACGTTGAGAAAAAGAGCAAGCACCAAAGGGAAAATCATCATAGCGGCATTATTGATATGTCTGTCCGCATCGTACTTTTATTCTTGGAAAGATGATGTCATGCGGAAGTTCGTATACCCCCTCCAGTACGATTACCTGGTTCGGCAGTATGCCTACGAAGACAAAGTCGACCCCGCCCTGGTGGCGTCCGTCATCTTAGTGGAAAGCAAGTTTGACGAACGAGCTGCTTCCCAGCCCGGTGCCCATGGCCTCATGCAGGTCATGCCCGACACGGCACAATGGATTGCCGATGAGATGGGGATGACCGACTACACGCCTGAAAAACTCAATGACGTCCGTACGAACATCAGGTTGGGAACCTGGTATCTGGCCTACTTATTGAAGGAATACGACGGGAATCAAGTACTGGCCTTGGCTGCGTATAATGCCGGCCGGGGACATGTCGACTCGTGGATCCAGAAATATGGCTGGACGAAAAATTTTCAAGAAATTGAAAAAATCCCCTTTTCAGAAACGCGAGAATATGTTAGAATAGTCTTGCTGAACGAAAAGCATTACAAACAGCTTTACGATTTCTGAGTTATGCGGTTGTGGCGGAATGGCAGACGCGCTGTCTTCAGGCGGCAGTGATCTTCGATCGTGCGGGTTCAACTCCCGCCAACCGCACCATTTTTACTATGGATGCTACATTGATTGAAACACTCAAACAATGGAATATCACAACTGTTCTCCCACTTTCAGTGGGAGATTTTCAGTTATTGGAAGAATATCGCATGATCGAGAAAGACGGCAAGCCCGTCGAGTACCGCTTGTTCACCTATGAGAATCACGTCAACGGCTGGACCGTGCGGGCTATCTTGAATCCCGAATCGGAAGAATTCTCTATCCGGACGGATATCGGCATGCTGGAATTCGCCCTCATCGAATTCATCACCGATTCCTTCGACCTCTTCCGGTCCATGGTCGAAGAGCGCCTGGCCCGTATCATCCACGACGATTACGTCGAACGGAGCCGCAATTTCAGCGTCATCCTCAAGAACAAGGGCGTCCCTGACGTCGCATGGGATGAGTTCCTGCCCGACAGTTATCAGGGTTTCCGGCGCCTGGTCAAGCCCAACGATGCCGTGCGCATCATTAACGGGTCCTACATGATCCTGGCTTATTACGACGCAGCCACGCGCAGCGGCCTGTCCCTGATGTACAACGTCCTGCGCGACGATTTCTTTGCCGAACGGCGGGTGCAGAACTTCCCTAACCTGGTCCACGACTTCGATACGTCGTCTTTGAAGGAGCTGGAGAAAGCCTTGCGGAAACGCCTCCTGCCCGTTCTCGACGAAATCGCGGCTGACCGGGACAAATCGTTGTCAGAATGAGCAGACAGTGGTATACTAAAAGTAATTTAGATGTTTAGATGCGAAGAGTGGGTGAAAGCCCACTCTTAACTTTTACCTGTAGGAAATTTTGAAGATAAGCTGGTGAATACGATGAGACGTGAACACATTGAAGATTTGATTGCCAAGGAAGTAGAACAGATTATCGAAGGGACTGACCTGGAACTGGTCGACGTCGAATACGTGCGCGAACGGAACTGGTACCTGCGCGTATTCATTGATAAGGAAGGTGGTGTCGACCTGGAAGACTGCCAGGCCGTCAGCGAGAAGCTGAGCAAGGTCCTCGACGAAAAGGACCCGATCAGCGACAACTATCTCCTAGAAGTATCGTCGCCGGGACTGGACCGCATCCTCAAGAAGGACAAGGATTTCGTCCGCTACGCCGGCCGGTCCGTAGACATCCATTTCTTTAAGGCCCGCGACGGCGTCAAGGACCTGACGGCAGATCTCGTCGAAAAGACAGCTGACGGGCATCTCATCGTCCAGGTCGATGGCCGTGAAGATAAGATTGACATGAAAGAAATATCGCAAGTCCGTTTGCATATTGATTTTTAGTGGAGGTTATTAACGTGAATAAAGAATTGCTCAATGCTATTGCTTACTTATCCAAAGAGAAAGGCGTATCTCCGGATGTCATCTGTGACTCCCTGGAAGCCGTCCTGATCACGGCTTACAAGAAGGAACCCGATGCCAATCCGACGGCGGAAGTCGAACTGAACCGCTCGACCGGCGACTATGCCATCAAGGCTGCCAAGACCGTCGTCGACGAAGTCGAAGACCCGCATACGGAAATCTCTCTCGATAAGGCCCGCCTCATTGATGTCAATTACGAAGTCGGCGACGTCGTCAACGTCGATGTCACGCCGGACAATTTCGGCCGCATCGCCGCCCAGGCTGCCAAACAGGTCATGATTCAGCGCCTGCGCGAAGCGGAACGCAACATCGTCTATGATGAATTCTCGGACCGCACGGACGACATCATCACGGGCATCATCCAGCGCATCGAGAACCGCAACGTCTACGTCGACCTGGGCAAGGCTGAAGCCATCCTGCCGGCATCGGAACAGATCCCGTCGGAAACGTACAGCGTCGGCCAGCGCATCAAGTGCTATGTCGTCGAAGTCCGCAAGACGACGAAAGGCGCCCAGATCCTCGTATCCCGGACCCATCCGGGCCTCTTGAAGCGCCTCTTTGAACTGGAAGTACCGGAAATCTACGAAGGCGTCGTCGAACTGAAATCCGTCGCCCGCGAACCGGGCCGCCGTTCTAAGATCGCCGTCTATTCCCGCGATGCCAATGTCGATTCCGTCGGTGCCTGCGTCGGCCCGAAAGGCTCGCGCGTCCAGAACATCGTCTCGGAATTGCAGAACGAAAAGATCGACATCGTCAAATGGGATGAAGACCCGGCGGTCTACATCGCCAACGCCCTCAGCCCGGCTCAGGTCATTTCGGTCACGGTCGATGAAGACGAAAAATCGTCGAGCGTCGTCGTACCGGATTACCAGCTGTCCCTGGCCATCGGCAAGGCCGGCCAGAATGCCCGCCTGGCTGCGAAACTGACCAACTGGAAGATCGACATCAAGAGCGAAAGCCAGGCTGCCGAACTGGCTGCCCAGGCAGAAGTTCCGCAGGACAGCGAACCGGCCGATGACATCGACATCCTCAGCGACCTGGCCATGCCGGCAGCTGACGATGTTGCAGCCGATACGGAAGGAGAATAAGCCATGAAGACCCGAAAGACTCCCATGCGCGTCTGTGCCGGCTGTCAGGAACAGAAGAGCAAGAAGGAAATGATCCGCGTCGTCCGCACGCCGGAAGGCGCTGTCGAGATCGACAAGACCGGCAAGAAGTCCGGCCGCGGCGTCTATCTCTGCCCGAACAGCGAATGCCTGGAAAAAGCTTATAAAGAACATCGCCTGGAACGGTCCCTGAAGACCAAAGTGTCCAGCGAAATCTATGAACAGCTGAGAAAGGAACTGCTGTGAGCGACAAGGTCCTGAATCTCCTCGGCCTTGCCTGCCGGGCTGGCAAGACCGTCTGCGGTGATGGAGCCGCACAGAAAACATTGAAGCGCCGGCGCGTCCCGCTCTTATTCCTGGCCTCCGACGGCGGCAGCGATAACGTCGAAAAGTATCGCCGCCTGGCGGAGCGGAAAGGGATCACCGTCGTTGATACATATACGAAAGATGAATTAGGCAGTGCCGTCGGCAAAGCCCAGAGCGTCATCATCCTCATTGATGACAAAGGCTTCGCCGGGGCCATAGAGAAAGTGAAGCGTGATGAATAGAAGGGGGTAACTAGATGACGAAACGAGTATACGAAGCCGCAAAAGAATACGGCGTTCCCGCAAAGACAGTAATCAAGACGCTGGAAGATCATCACATCAAAGCCGGTAATTTCACCGGTATTGACGCCAATATGAAGTCCATCCTCGATGCATCCTTCAAGAAGGGTGCCAAAGGGGAAGCACAGCGTGGACATAAACAGGAAAATAAACAGACAGGGGAAGGAACTAGCCGAAAAGTGAACGAAACGAGCCGACAGAACAAAAACAAAAAACAGGGCAATACGCCGAAACAGAATAACCAGAATCAGGACAAGAAACGCCAGAACCAGGGCAATGGGCAGAACCAGCCGAACCGCGGTGCCAAAGCCGCTCAGGGCCAGAACCAGGGCAGCCGTCCGCAGAACCATAAAGGCGGCAATAACGGCGGCCAGAGCAGCCAGGGCCAGCAGGGCGACAACAAGCGCACCAAGTATTTTGGTCATTCCCAGGGCGGCAATGACAACCGCAGTGGCAACAAGAACAAGCGCGGCGGCCAGAATAACCGCAATAACAACAAGAATAACGGCGGCAACCGTCCCCATACGCTGTTGTCCAACGTCCTGAACAAAGGCAAGCACAACAAGAACAAGCGCAACCAGAAGCATCAGGCACCGGTAGCGCAGGAAGCTCCGAAGAAGAAGAATTATCCGACGGCTATCGAACTGCCGGAAACGATCATCGTCAAGGATTTTGCTGAACGCCTGGGCCGCGATGTCGGCGAAGTCATGAAGAAGCTCCTCATGGGCGGCATCATGGCGACGATCAACCAGGAACTGGATTTCGATACGGCCTCCCTCATTGCCGATGAATTCGGCGTCACCGTTACCAAGGAAGCACCGCCGGAAGACCCGACGGAAATCGAAGAAATCATCGACCCGCCGGAAACCCTCAAGACCCGTCCGCCTGTCGTCACCATCATGGGCCACGTCGACCACGGCAAGACGAGCCTCCTCGACGCCATCCGTCAGACCAATGTCACCAGCCACGAAGCCGGCGGCATTACCCAGCACATCGGGGCTTATCAGGTCCGCTACCAGGGCAAGAAAATCACCTTCATGGATACGCCGGGCCACGAAGCTTTCACGGCTATGCGTGCCCGCGGTGCCCAGGTCACGGATATCGCCGTCCTCGTCGTCGCAGCTGATGACGGTGTCATGCCGCAGACTGTCGAATCCATCAACCATGCCAAATCGGCTGGCGTCCCCATCATCGTCGCTATCAACAAGATCGATAAGGAAAGCGCCAATCCGGAACACGTCATGCAGCAGCTGACGGAATACGGCCTGGTCAGTGAAGACTGGGGCGGCGACACCATCATGGTCCCCGTTTCGGCGCATAAGAAAATCGGCCTCGACGACCTCTTGGAAAATATCCTCGTCCTGGCAGAAGTACAGGACCTCAAGGCCAACCCGAACCGTCCGGCTCAAGGCGTCGTCATCGAAGCCAAGCTGGATAAAGGCCGCGGCCCGGTCGCTTCCGTCCTCATCCAGAAAGGGACCCTCCGCGTCGGCGATACGATCATCGTCGGCACCTGCTTCGGCAAGGTCCGCGCCATGAACAACGAACGGGGCGAACGCGTCAAGAAAGCTGAACCGTCCATACCGGTCGAAATCCTCGGCCTCAACGACGTACCGGAAGCCGGCGACATCCTCAACGTCACCGACGAAAAGACGGCCCGTTCCGTTGCCGAAAAACGCTTGGAAAAGAAACGTTCGTCCGAACTCCACGTCAATGCCAAAGTCACCCTGGATGACCTGTTCAACCAGATCCAGCAGGGCGAACTGAAGGAACTGCCCCTCATCATCAAAGGCGACGTCCAGGGTTCCGTCGAAGCTCTGAGTCAGTCCCTCATGGGCATCAAGAGCGACGAAGTCCGCATCTCCATCGTCCATTCCGGCGTCGGCGCCATCAACGAATCGGATATCATGCTGGCTTCGGCATCGAACGCCCTGATCATTGGCTTCAACGTTCGCCCCGATGCGGCAGCCCGCAAGATGGCAGAACATGAAAAAGTCGACATGCGCATGTACCGCGTCATTTACGACGCCATCAACGACGTCGAAGCGGCTATCAAAGGGATGCTGGAAAAGAAATACGAAGAAAAGATTGTCGGCCGTGCCGAAGTCCGTAAAGTCATTACGACGCCGAAAGTCATCGTCGGCGGTTCCTATGTCAAGGAAGGCAAGATCACCAGCACGTCCAAGATCCGCCTCATCCGCAACGGCATCGTCATCCACGAAGGCGAAATCGACGGCCTGCGCCGTTTCAAAGATGATGTCAAGGAAGTCGCAGCCGGCTACGAATGCGGCATTACCCTGGAAAAATACCGCGACATCAAGGAAGGCGACGAAATCGAAGCCTACGAAATGGTCGAAGTCGAACCCGAATAAAGGGAGGTACGTACTATGGGAGAATTACGAGTACGCAAGATACAGGAATTTATCAAACAGGAAGTATCGAAGATGCTCCTGAATGAACTGAAAGATCCGCGCATCGGTTTCGTCACCGTCACCGATGCCCGCATCACCGGCGACCTGCGCGATGCGACAGTCTACGTCAGCCTTTTCGGCAGCGATGAAGCCAAGCAGGAAACGCTGAAAGCCCTGAAGAGCGCGACCGGCTATATCCGCACGGAAGTCGGCAAGCGCCTGGGTATCCGCTATTCGCCGACCATTGTGTTTAAAGAAGATACATCCCTCGATTACGGGATGAAGATCGATAAGATTCTTCGCGACATTGAAAAGAAGGACTGATACCCATGAATTGTTCGGCTCAGGAAATCTATACCTTACTGCGCCATTACGATAAGATCCTGCTGACAGCCCATGTCAGTCCCGATGGCGACGCCATCGGCAGCCTCCTGGCCTTGTGGCACTGGCTGCAGCTGCAGGGGAAGAAGGCCGTCATGGTCATTGACGACGATATCGACGACCGCTATGACTTCCTCGACGGCCTGCAGTACATCAACAAGCCGGAGCAGGTCGAAACGGATGATTCCTGGCTGACCGTCGTCCTCGATGCGACGGGCCTCGGCCGCATCGGCCAGGCTGAAAAGCTGGTCCGCGGCAAGGTCCTCAACATCGACCACCATATTTCCAACGAGCATTTCGCCCAGTGGGAATACGTCCGGCCCGACTGCGCGGCGACAGGCGAAATCCTGACCTACCTCTTCGACCTCTGGCAGCGGGACTGGAACACGGCCATGGCCGATGCCCTCTATACGGCTATCGCCACGGACTGCGGCTTCTTCAAGTTCAACAACACGACAGGCCATACGCTGCGCATGGCAGCCCTCCTCGTCGACCACGGCGCCCGGCCCGATTTCATTTCGGAACACCTCGACGCCCGGTCCCTGGAAAAACTGAAGGCCCTGTCCAAGGTGCTGGAACACTTGGAGCTCTTTGATGACGGCCGTATTTCCTGCCTGTCCTACACGCCGGAAGTCCTCAAGATTACTGGCGAACACACGGGGATGTACATGGATTACGCCCGCAACATCAAAGGGTCGGAAGTGGCTTTTACGGTCAAATACGTCAGCGATAAGGAAACGCGGGTCAGCCTGCGCTCGAAGGGCATGGACGTCAATGCCGTAGCCGCTGTCTTCGGTGGCGGCGGCCACGTCCGCGCAGCCGGCTGCACCTTGGATAAGCCTTTGGATGAAGCGAAGAAACTCATCGTAAAGGAAATCGAAAAGCGCCTATGATACACGGAATCATCAATGTACTGAAACCGACGGGCATGTCCAGTCACGACGTCATCGGCTGCCTGCGCCGTATCTATGGCATGAAGAAGATGGGCCACGCCGGCACACTGGACCCTTTGGCGGCCGGTGTCCTGCCGGTCTATGCCGGTCAGGCGACGCGCCTCATCGAATACGGTGACAGCGACGTCAAATCATACCATGCCGAATTCGCCTTAGGGTTGGCGACGGATACGGAAGACAGTACGGGGACCGTCGTCGAAACGGCGGCCGTACCGGATCTGTCGGCTGACGACGTGCGCCGCGCCCTGGCGTCCTTTGTGGGCGACATCGAACAGGCACCGTCCAAATATTCCGCCATCAACGTCAACGGCGTCAAGGCCTATAAACTGGCCCGGCAGGACGTCGATTTCACCCTGCCCGTGCGCCACGTGACCATCCACGACCTGCGCCTGCTGTCCTTTGACGGTCGGCGCGGCACCTTTGCCGTGACCTGTTCCAAAGGGACCTACGTGCGTTCCCTCATCCGCGACCTGGGTCAGGCCTTGGGGACCTGCGCCTGCATGACCTATCTGGTCCGCACCCAGGCCGGGCTGTTCACCATCGACGACGCGGCGACGCTGGAAGAGCTGGAACGGGACCCCATGGCCTATGTCCGGCCGGCCGATATGGCTATCCAGGACCTTAAAAAGGCGAATTGTTCCGCCAAACAGTGTGCCTTCCTGCTCCAGGGCCGTCCCGTGCCCTTCGCCGGGCCGCACCTGGCCGATGGCGACGTCATCCGCGTGTACGGGCCGGACCAGCGGCTCATGGGCATTGCCCACTACGACGGGGAACACCATATCCTGCGGCCTCATAAGATGTTCGCAGAGGGATTGTGAGGTAACTAACGATGGAAATATTCCACTCCTTTCAGGAAATAACCGGCTTTACCGGAGCCGTCGTGGCCCTTGGGACCTTTGACGGCGTCCACCGGGGCCACCAGATGGTCATGAAGACGGCCATCAAACGGGCCGCTGCCGGCGGTGTGAAAACCATGGTCGTCACCTTTACGGCCCATCCGCTGTCCGTGTTGTGTCCGGAAAAAGAACCGCTGCGCCTGGCCACGATTGGCCAGAAAGCGGAATATATCGAAGCCGTCGGCATCGACGGCCTGGTTCTCCTGCCCATGAGCCAGACCCTCTTGCAGGAATCGCCGGAAGAGTTCTGCCAGAACCTCCTGACCTACATCCATCCGTCGGCCATCGTCGTCGGCTCGAACTTCACCTATGGTGCCAAGGCGGCAGGCAATACGGAGACCATGAAATTCTTCATGAGCCAGTACGGCATCCCCGTCGTCGCCCTGACCCTCCTCGAACGGCCGGGCCGGACGACACCCATCAGCAGCACCGTCATCCGCCGGCTCATCCAGATGGGCCACATGGAAACGGCCGAGAATCTCCTGGGCCGTCCCTTTGCCCTGACCGGCACCATCGTGCCCGGCGACCGGCGGGGGAGGACCATCGGTTTCGCTACGGCCAACATGCTCATCCCCATCAACATGGCCATCCCGCCAGACGGCGTCTACATCACCGAACTGTGGTGGGACGGCAAGGGCCATCCGGCCATGACCAACATCGGCGACAACCCGACCTTCGAGAACCAGTACCGCCGCATCGAGACCCACGTCCTCGACTGGGACGCTGACCTCTACGGCAAAGAAGTGAGCCTGCGCTTCCGCAAGCGCCTCCGCGGCGAAGAAACCTTCGCCACTGCCGACGACCTCGTCGCCCAGATGAAAAAAGACGAAGCCGCAGCGCGCCAGTTCTTTCAAAGATAATTTGCGGAGTTTGTGGTCGTATACTGTAGGGGCTCGCACGTGGCGAGCCCGTCAGGATATGTGCGATTTTCTAGTCAGTTTGCCAGAAAATTATCCACAACCGTAAAAAATAAGCCGTCACAGGAAGTGATTTTTGCTTCCTGTGACGGTTTATTTTTTTTGCGTTCTAATTATAAAATTTTCGTACTAAAAATATATAATTTTCATTATATATTATATTATATATGTACTAAATTATTACATAATACTATTAATAAAATATAAATTATACGGAAATATATAAAACGATACGATATTAAATGTAATAAATATTTTATAATTACATGATATAATAAGCCTATCTCAATTTACAGTATAAGATATACTCATAGGAAAAAAGAACAGTATTTAAAAGATTAAGAATAGAACATGAATACAATAAAAAATATGGGGGGGGGTACAGGAAATTTTTAAGATTTCTATTGTTGCTCCGTCAACTCAGTTATATAAGAAAATTGAACAATATCTTCATACGACGCCGAAACGGAAGCTGGCCCAGATTGATCTGATTGATGGCAGCATGACTGATGCAGTGGCCCGAATCCGGAAGAGTATACAGTCCGGTCAGGATGCCGTCATTTTGTGGGAACCCATGGCTTCGGCAATTGCTGCAGACTATCCGCAGCAACGGATTTTTGTCGTCTAGCCCAGTGTCCTCGATTTGCTGAATTGTATCCGGAAGGTTCCCGATGGGAAATCATGCGGCGTCATCATTCCCCTTTCGCTGCGCGATTATTATGATGATTTAGAACTGCAGCTCAAAGCCATGGAGATTCCTTTCTACTGTTTAGTATCCGATACGGATGAACGGGCCCTGCGGGCTGCTGTTCATCAGGCCGCACTTGCTGGCATCCAATGGCTGGTTGGTAGTGTCGGTATGGAGCCCTATGTCCGTGCCGAAGGCATGGAATGTATCCCCTTGCAGCCTGAGTGGGGCGGTCTGGTACGGGCTTTTTTCAAAGTATTGTGGAGCCTGCGACAGTCCCGGCTATCGCAAAGGAAGGGACTTTCTTCCCCAAAGGGGCTGACGGCTTATTATCATTTAGATGACATCATCGGCCGTTCACCGATGATGAAACAGGTCAAAAGCTTGGCTCGTATTTATGCGGCCAGTGAATCGATCATCCTCATTACCGGTGAATCGGGCACGGGAAAAGAGATGCTGGCTCAGGCTATCCATAATATGAGCAGCCGGCGTCAGGGGCCGTTCATTGCCATCAACTGCAGTGCAGTCTCCGAAAGCCTTTTAGAAAGTGAACTCTTTGGCTATACGGGCGGATCCTTTACAGGGGCCCGCCGTGAAGGACGCGAAGGCCTTTTTGAAGCGGCCAATGGCGGGACCTTGTTCCTCGATGAAATCGGGGATATGCCCTATGACTTGCAGAACTATTTGCTGCGGGTCCTGCAGGAACGCTGTATCCGCCGCCTCGGCTCTCATCAGTCGATTTCCATTGACGTCCGCATCATTGCTGCGACCAACAGGAATTTGGAACAAGCCGTCCAGGACCATCGCTTCCGTCTGGACCTCTATTACCGGCTGGCCGTCCTGCTCATCCACGTGCCGCCCTTGCGCCAGCGCAATGCAGATATTGCCGTCGTAGCCCAGGCACTGCTCCAGCGTTTCAATGTGCAGTATGGACGGCACCATGAGCTGGGCCAAGACGTCATCGATTATTTCCAGACCCTTCCCTGGCCGGGCAATGTCCGCCAGCTGGCCAACACCCTCGAACGATTGTCCTTAGTCGTCAGCAGGAAAAAAATAACCTTGTCGGACCTGGCCTGGGTTATGCCCAATCCGCCAGTCATACCGGATAAAAGTATCCGTGACCGGAACTTGAAGGACCTGACCTATGAATACATTGAAAAAATGTACCAAGAAGGCAAGAGCGTATCGGAAATCGCCAAAGAACTAAATATCAGCCGCTCGACGATTTACCGCATGCGGCAAAAATATCAAAATAAAAAGGACATGTAGCGCGAAAGTAGCGACCATCATGCAAGGTCGCCTAAACGTAAAAGTTTTTCGTTCGTAGTTCATCGTTCATCGTGATGGGGCGATATTTTTAATCCCGTACGACGAACGATGAACGACCTACGATCAACGTAAAAAGGAGCTGTCGCCATGCGGCAGCTCCTTTTTTACTACGTCCTGTCTCAATTCATAAATTTTTGCCACAAAACTGTTGCATTTCGCAACAACGAGATACTCCCTTTTGTGAAAAATAAAGTACGTTGTATAGCGTTATATACACATCTGCTCCTCTTTTCTTAAATCTGGCACGAAAATTTCATGTATGTATTATGAAATATATTCAGAGAGAGGGGATGTCCCATGAATAAAATCTTTAAAATTATTTGGAGTAAAGCAAGAAATTGTTACGTCGTCGTGTCGGAAATTGCTCATTGCCGAGGAAAAGGGCAAGGGCAAAAGAAGGCAGTCTTTACTTGCTCGTTAGCTGCAGCACTAGCTGTTTTTACTTTAACCGGTGGCATTACAACTGTACAGGCAGCACAAACTATTAATATTACAGAAGAAAATCCGGGAGCGTCAAACAGCACTAATCAAGGGAAAAATAGCATTGTCATTGGACCTGATGCAAAAAATGAAAGTAATCGGTCCGATGGTCTCATCGTAATTGGTCATAGCGCTACTGTCAACAATAATGAGGAACCGAAGGATTCCATTGCTATTGGGACTAGAGCGGCTGTTACCAATAATGGTGGCAATAATACGATTTCTTTAGGCACAGGAGCTACAGCTGCAAAGTCAAAAAGCATTGCTATCGGGATGGAGGCTCAGGCGAATAATAATGATGGTATTGCTGCTATTGCTATTGGTAGTGGCGCTGAAGCGAGAAAAGATAAATCCATTGCGATTGGGTATAAGGCATTAGCTGAAAACGCTGGAGAAAGCGGGGGAATCGCGATTGGCTCAAGTATTGTTGATTCTCAGGGAAAAATCATAACCCAAACTACAGCTGCTCAGGGCAACGATATTGCTTTTGGTGTGGGTGCGCAGACCATTAATAGAAATATGAATGGACATAATGGCGGCGCTATTGCTATTGGTCATCTTTCTTACAGCAATGGGAACCAAGATGTTGCAATTGGTGATAATGCTAAAACTGGTCGAGATGGCAATAATGCTGGCTCTCCTAAGAGATGGGATGATGGGGAAGGCTATGTCGCTATCGGCGCTAATTCCTTCTCTAATGTTGGTCCTGGCGTAATAGGGTAGATCCATCAGAGGTTAAGACTAAAGAATCAGGTGCTGTCTGGGTATCGACGAATGGGGCTGTATCTGTAGGTAATGTCAGTGGTGATGATAGTACAAAGTGGATTACTCGCCAAATCACTGGGGTAGCTGCCGGCTCCGCTGATACAGATGCTGTTAACGTTGCACAGTTGAAACAAGCTATTGCTCAGTCCGGCGGCAGTAGCGGAGGTAATAGCAACCATAGTACCGTCACCGTCGGCAAAAATGGTGTGTCTGGAGATAATGGAACTGTTCAAGGCGGCAATCTGACTCTGACGAAGACAACAAATGGCGCATCTAACTATGATTTGAGCTTGAACAAGAACATCGACTTGGGCAACGAGGGCTCTGTCAAGATGGGCAATACCACCATCAACAACGGTGGCGTGACCATCACCACGAAAAATGGCGATAACACCAATATAGTCAGTTTGACAGAAAATGGCCTCAATAATGGTGGCAAGACCATCACCAATGTCGAAAAAGGCACGTATCCTACCGATGCCGTCAACGTATCGCAGCTCAACGCAGCCAAGACGACGGTGAAGTCTTCGGACAATAGCATCAGTGTAACGGCAGATTCTAACGGAACACCGAACTACGCATATGACATCAAAGTCGCTACGGCAACTCTCTCGAACGGAGTAGATGGCAAGGTTTCCGCAACGAATCTGAATGGCAATGAGAATTCCTATGCAACAGGCAATTCCGTTGCCAATGCTATCAACAACTCCGGCTTTACGCTGACTACATCAAATTCTGATGGCGGTTCTGTATCGGGAACATCGACCCCGTTGATCAAACCGGGCAGCACTGTAACGTTGGATGCAGGCAAGAACATTGCCCTGACTCAGGCAGGTAGTAAAGTGACCATTGCTCTGAATAAAGATATCAACTTGAATCAGAATGGTTCCTTGACCGTAGGCGGCAACACGCAGGATGGTTCCACAACGGGACAAGACCCGATTGTCATCAAGCACTTTGACGCTGGTAAATTGACCGTTATAGGAACAGATAAGGATGGTAACAAGCCTCAGTCCGAAGCTGGCGACTATGTCACTGGCCTTGACAACAAAGAATGGAATGTCAATAATCCCAAATATGTCAGCGGCCGTGCGGCTACGGAAGATCAGCTCAAGGCAATCAGCGATACCATTAAGTCAAACGCCGACACAGCAGTCGGGCAGCATACAGAAATTACTGTCAATGATAAGAAAGCACCTACAATTGTTCCTTCAGATAAAGTGGGTACAACTGATTACGGTGATTATGTCGGTGGAAATGACAATCTGTTGATTGCTGCTAAAAAAGATACGACGAGTGGAAAAACAATCTACAACATCAAGCTCAACGACCAGCTGACCATCGGCCAGAAGGGCGAACCGGGCAAGCCGGGTACACCTGGCAAGGACGGCAAATTCACCGTCGAAACCAGTAAGGGAACCACGGTGGTCATCGGCCATGATGGCGAACCGGGCAAAGATGGCAAAGACGGCATTTCCGTGAAAGACAAAGACGGCAATGATGGCGTCACCATCAGTGCTGTGAATGGCAAGGATGGTACGGAAGGCCATATCGGCCTGACCGGTCCGAAAGGCGATAACGGCAAGAACGCAGATATCGACATTTCCACTGTTCTTGGCAAGGCTACCCTTGACCGCAACCAGAATGAAGTCAAGGACAAAGACGACGGTTCGAAGGACCAGGCAGCCCGCATCCAGTACCAGACCACGGTTAAGGACGATGATGGCACGCCCAGGACTATTACCCATGAAGTCGCCACGATGGATGACGGTATGAAGTATGCCGGTGATTTCGGCGATGGTGCTTCAGTCAAGCTGAACAAGACGGTTAACATCAAAGGTAATGTTGCAAAGGATAAGACAAAAGATGATTTTGTTGATGGCAATATCGCTGTTGTGGCCAATCAGAATGGCGAAGACGGTGAACTGCTGATTAAGCTGAACAAGGACCTGACAGGTCTCAACAGTGCTACCTATAAGACATCTATTAAGAATGGTGATGTGACTACGATGTCGACGACCGTAGTGGATGGTACGGGCCTCAAGATTACAAAGGGTCCGAGCATTACCAATACGGGCATCGATGGGGGCAGTAAGAAGATCACAAATGTGGCCGAAGGTGAAATCAGTGCTGGTTCTAAAGAGGCCATCAATGGCAGCCAGCTGTATAAATTGAGCCAGAACGCTGGGGCACATTCGACGGTCAGTGTAGGCAAGACAACTGCCACTGAAAATAATAAGGAAGTCAAAGGTGGCAACCTAAAGCTGACTCGTACACAGAATGGAGGCCAGTCTTATAACTACGATGTTTCGTTGAATAACACATTGGATTTGTCTAAGGATGGCTCGCTGACGATTGGCAACACAGTTCTCAACAATGCAGGCTTACAAATTGGCAGTGGTACTACAGGTATTACTATCCAGACTGGGACTGTTAATTTCGGTGGTAATGTAATTCATAATGTTGCTCCTGGTAGCGCTTCCAGCGATGTGGCTACGGTTGGCCAGTTGACTCAGGTCGAAGCTGGTAGTGCGAATGTCACTGTTAAAAATATAGGTACTACCAGTGCACCGAAGTATAAAGTCAGTGTTACGAATGCCATCGACCCGAATGACCCCAACTACGGCAGCATTAAAGTCCAAGGGAATGATATGGATGCCAGCTATAAGAACAATAACTATGGCAGCACTACGCAACAGTATAAAAATGAATATAACATTAGACAAGGTGCAGATTATTCACTACACATCCTTGGCGGCTATGATTTGAAGGGACGTATTACTACTGACGTGGCTATTCAAAAAAAGGCTGCGTTGCGCCGGTCCCGAATGATGAGTCTCATGGCGCTTCCGACCGCTGCAGCAGCTGCTGTAGATACTAATTTTACCAATGTCGATGTTGCAGCCTATGAAGCTAAATACTTGTCAGATAAGAACCTATATGTTGCCCTGGACCAGACAAGCGATGGTGTGACTGGCGGGCTGCGCTTGATGATGGCGAAGAACCCTGAATTCAATGAAGGGACATCAGCTAATCAGGCAGCAGTCATGTCTCAGGTTCCGTACTTAAAAGCGGGTGACAATGTCAACTTTACAACATCTACAAATGAGAAAGGACAGACTGTCTATACCATCAATGCTAAGGTATCCGGATCATCGAGTGATTCCAACAGCGACTGGCATTTAGTACCGGCTGGAGGCGATGATGGTTATAAAGTCGATGCGAGTGGTAAAGTTACCCTGAAGGTCCAGAATGGAGAGAATATCGCACAACAGAAAGACGTAACCATCAGCAATATTGCTACTAAAGATGATTTGAAGAATCTCAAAGTCGAAGGCAAAACGTCTACTTTCAATGTAACAGCCAATGGCAAGGATTCCACGACTATTGAGGATAAGCATACAGTCAACTTCAAAGATGGTCAGAATATTACGGCTACGGCTACACCGACGGACTCTGGCGTCGATGTCCAGTTCGATTTAAAGAAAGATATTTCTGTTTCGTCGGTTACGACGGATTCCATGACGGCTAAGACCGTTACGACAGATACGTTAAAAGTACAGAACGTAACTATTGATAAGAATGGCATCGATGCAGGTGGTAATAAGGTCACAGGCGTTGCAACGGGTACGGTCAGCAAGGATTCGACCGATGCCGTCAACGGCAGCCAGCTCTGGCAGCGCGATCAGGCTATCAACGGCCTCAGCGGTTCTGTCAATAAACTGGGCAACCGCATCAACCGCGTCGGTGCCGGTGCTGCAGCCTTGGCAGCCCTCCATCCGCTGGACTTCGACCCGGACGACAAGTGGGATTTCGCAGCCGGCTACGGTAACTACCGCGGTGCCAATGCGGCTGCTATCGGTGCTTACTACCGACCCAATGAAGATACCATGTTCAGCGTCGGCGGTTCCTTCGGCGGCGGGGAAAACATGGTCAACGCCGGTGTCAGCATTAAGCTGGGCCAGGGTAACCACGTTTCGACGTCCCGCGTCGCTATGGCCAAGGAAATGAAAGCCATGCGCCAGCATATGGCCGAACAGGATGCCCTCATTGCCAAACTGCAGAGCATGCACGGCATGGCTGTCGACCCGGCCAAGAGTGTCCTGTTACCGGATGTCGCTGAAAACCATTGGGCTTACCAGTACGTCACGACGCTGGCTAAGAAAGGTATCCTCGAAGGCTACCCCGATGGTGAATTCAAAGGCGACCGCATGATGACGCGTTATGAATTTGCGGCCATCGTCTACCGCATCGTCGAAAGCGGTGTGGGCAGCACGGATCCGGAACTGAGCAAACTGGTCAAAGAATTCTCGCCGGAACTCCAGTATATCCGTATCGACACCATCCAGAAAGACCGCAATGGCAAACCGACTATCGAACGAGTACGCGTCATTTCCGATGCGAAATAAAAGGGGGAATAGAATGGCTACACAAATTGGTGTATCCTTTCGTATCAATAAGGAATTAAAAGAAGACTTTGAAGATTTTTGCGATTCTGTAGGGCTGAGCATGTCCGCTGCGATCATCTTGTTCATCAAAGCGGCAGTTCGGGAACAACGGATTCCCTTTGAAGTCACTGCGCTAGATCAGACACATAAAAAATATTAATCATGTAAGAAGGGGCTGTCGCATGAAGGGTTACGCCATCATGCGAGGCCCCTTTTTGCGTGCCTCGGACTCAGATGCGGCTGCGCCGTGACAAACGCATGATTGTATTACAACCGGGCGCCACTCGTCATAAATTCAGGCTATGCACAGGATTCACGCGGGACGACTTTTAGCCGTCCCCTACGAAATCGCATACAAGCGACGGAATTGAATACAGGCTGCAAAATAAATATACGGCCAGCGGTCCTGTGCGTAGGGGCCGACCTTTAACCTCTCAGACCGCCTTTGGCAGCCAGCTCCTCTATAAAGGGAGCCTTGTGCGGCCCGTTGCGAGATGCAATCACAGCCCATTCTGATATAATGGCAGGTTTTTACGAGCCACGAACCACGAACAACGAGCCACTATTTTTTCGCGAGCCGAGGGTCATTCGAGGCGATGTCGTTACTCTGAATCTGTTGCCGCGCAGTGGCATCTGAGTCCGAGGCGGCCTGCGAACTGCCAACTGCGACCGGCGGGGCCGATAGGCCCTAATCTACATTAACGGTTCCTTAAGCTTTCGGAAATTCGATTAAAAAATGATTAGAATTTCTCTTTGGCCCTGTTTTGTGGTGTATGATGGAATCATGAGCCGCTCTGTTGCGGAGCGGGAACGATTATTATACAATAAAAGTGAATCTGGAGGTGTGACGTCATGTCCGATTCGGCACAACAGGCCAAAGCGCAGAAAAAAGCGTATGACGAGGCGTGCAAGCGGGTTCTTTCAGAGCGGGGCATTATGGCCCATATCCTGAAGGCCTGCACGGAAGAATTCAAGGATTGTGATTTGCAGGATATTGCCCAACGCTATATCCTGGGTGAACCGAGCATCAGCCGTATTGCGGTGGAACCGGAAGCTATTTCACCGCGTATCGAGAGCGAGCAGACGGAAGACAAATCCGGCACGGAAGGAACGGTCTATTACGATATCCGGTTTCATGCTGTAGCTCCCATTGATGGAAAGCGCATCCAGCTCATCATCAACCTGGAAGCGCAGAACGATTTCAATCCGGGTTATCCCTTGTTGAAGCGGGCCGTCTACTATTGCGGCCGCATGATTTCCAGTCAGTATGGTACGGTTTTCGTGAAATCCCATTACGAAAAAATCCAGAAGGTCTATTCCATCTGGATTTGTACGATGCCAATGAAAAAATGGGAGTACAATATTTCCAGTTACCAACTGACAGAGAAACATCTAATCGGCCATACACAGGCCGAGAGGAGCCATTACGATTTAATCAATATCGTCCTGGTCTGTTTGGGAAGCAAGAGCTATCAGCATCTGAAAGGCATCTTGCGGTTGCTGAATATGTTGCTCTTGGATAACATCGGTTCGCAAGAAATGCAAGAACTATTAACGACGGAATTTAACGTAACGATAACACCGCATTTAGAGAAGGGAGTGGCAGAAATGTGTAACTTGAGCGAAGGCATTGAACGGCGTGGAGAACTACGTGGCAGGAAAATCGGCGATAAAGCGGGGAGAAAGGCTTTAGGCACTTTGCTCCAGAAACTGATACAGGAAGGCAGGAAAGAAGATGTTGACCGCGTATTGCGGGATGATGAATACCAGGAACAATTGTTGCGTGAATATCATTTGAAATAAGAGGTAACCATTTATGACGGCGCTGTCTTTATCGGATAACGCCGTTTTGCTTTCTTCGGACTCACATGCGGCTGCGCCGCGACAGACGCATGATTGTATTACGACCGAGTGCCACTCGTCATAAATTCCGGCTGTGCACAGGATTCATGCGGGACGACTTTTAGCCGTCCCCTACGAAATCGCATACAAGCGATGGAAATGAATGCAGGATGCAAAATAAACACACGGCCAGCGGCCCTGTGCGTAGGGGCCGACCTTTAACCTCTCAGACCGCCTTTGGCGGCCAGCTCCCCTATAAAGGGAGCCTTGTGCGGCACGTTGTGAGATGCAATCACAGCCCATTCTGATATAATGGCAGGTTTTTACGAGCCACGAACCACGAACAACGAGCCACTATTTTTTCGCGAGCTGAGGGTCACTCGAGGTGATGTCATCATTATGAGTCTGTTGCCGCGCAGCGGCATCTGACTCCGAGGCGGCCTGCGAACTGCCAACTGCGACCGGCGGGGTCGATAGGCCCCAACATTAAAAGAAAGGCAGGGCTGACTATTGATTTAATTAGTTTGAAATTTTTGGCATTTTCCGTAAAATTTGTAGATTAATAGCCCATATCGTGGTATAATAAGTATCGTTACGACGCACATTTGCCTGCCGTAGCTAAAGCCATAAAAGAAAGAGAATAGATTGGAGTGAAGTTTTATGGTAAAGTTTTCTGAAGAAGCAAAGAGTTTACACGCATCGGATATCCGTGAAATTTTGAAAGTAACAGAAAATCCGGAAATTATTTCCTTCGCCGGTGGCCTTCCTGCACCGGAACTTTTCCCGATTGACGAAATGATGAAAGTCGATGTGGAAATCTTGAAAAAAGAAGGTCGTCAGGCCGTGCAGTACAGCACGACGGAAGGTTATGTGCCCTTGCGTAAACAGATTGCTAAACGCATGAAAACATCTTTCCATACAGACTGCACTTATGAAGATATCATCATCACCGCTGGCTCCCAGCAGGGCCTTTCGCTCCTGGGCCAGCTCTTCCTCAACGAAGGCGACATCGTCCTCGTCGAAAGCCCGACCTACATGGGTGCTACGACGGCTTTTGCCGTTAACTTCCCGAATTTCGTCGAAGTTGAAACGGATGACAAGGGCATGGTTCCGGAAGCCCTGGAAGCAGCTCTCGAAAAATACGGGGACCGCGTCCGCCTGATGTACGTCATCCCGGAATTCCAGAACCCGACGGGCATCACCTGGCCCCTGGAACGCCGCAAAGCCATCATGGACATCATGAACAAACACGACATCCCCATCATTGAAGACGACCCGTATGGCGAACTCCGTTATGAAGGCGAATCGATGCCGACTTTGAAATCCATGGATACTCAGGGCAACGTCATCTTCCTCGGCTCCTTCTCCAAAATCTTTATGCCGGGCCTGCGTATCGGCTGGATGGTCGCCGCTCATGACATCCTGGAAAAGGCTGTAATGCTCAAACAGACCGTCGACTTACAGACGTCGTCCTTCGCACAGCGCCAGGCTTCGTACTACATCGACATGTACGACCTCGACGCCCATGTCAAACAGATCCGCGCCCTCTATGGCAAACGTCGTACCCTCATGTACGATTCCATGAAGAAATACTTCCCTGAAGGCGTTTCCTTCACTTATCCGGAAGGCGGCCTGTTCACATGGGTCACCTTGCCGGAAGGCCTCGATGCCAAGGCAATGATGCCGGAAGTCATCGAAAAGAAAGTCGCTTACGTACCGGGCGGTGCTTTCTACCCGAACGGCGGCAATGCCAACCACTTCCGCCTGAACTATTCCAACATGCCGGAAGACCGCATCGTCGAAGGCATTAAACGTTTGGCTGAAGTTTTGAAAGAAAAAAATCGGTAAATAATTAAATTTTAAGGAAACAAGACGCTCTCTCATGAGGGCGTCTTTTCTTTTGCAAATTTTTTTAAAAATTTTTTACAGTCATTCTTTAATTTTTTTTAAGCTGGATATTTACTATTATCAGTTATTCTTGTTATTTGCATTTGGTTTATAAAGGTTGTACGAAACGTAACATATTTATAACGCAAACGTTTAATTGCATAAAAGTAATTTTTATGATACTATATACACATAGATAAACGCGCGATGTACATAACCTGAAGGAGTGATTGATATGCATTTTTCCGACTTAGCCATGAATTTGAAAGCCTCTGAAATCCGTGAACTCTTGAAACTGACGACCATGCCGGAAGTCATTTCCTTTGCTGGCGGCCTGCCGGCACCGGAACTCTTCCCGACGGAACAGTTGAAGAAAGTCGACGACGCCGTCTTGACCAAAGAAGGCCGCGAAGCCTTGCAGTACGGCACGACAGAAGGTTACAACCCCCTGCGCAAACAGATTGCAGCCCGCATGAAACAGGCTTTCATGGTTGACTGCGATATCGATAACATCACTATTACGTCTGGGTCCCAGCAGGGTCTGTCCATGCTGGCCCAGATCTTCATTGACCCGGGCGACGTCGTTCTCGTCGAAAGCCCGACCTACCTCGGCGCCCTCAACGCCTTTAAGCTCTGCAAACCGGAATTCGTCGAAGTACCGACGGATGAAAAGGGCATTATCCCGGAAGAATTGAAAAAGATTCTGGAAAAATACGGCGACCGCGTCCGCATGATGTACGTCATCCCGGAATTCCAGAACCCGACGGGCATCACCTGGCCCGTAGAACGGCGCAAGGCTTTCATGGACCTCATCAACCAGTATGACTTCCCGGTCCTCGAAGACGACCCCTATGGCGAACTGCGCTATGACGGCGACAAGGTACCGTCCCTGAAGTCGATGGATACCAAGGGCAATATCATTTTCCTCGGCTCGTTCTCGAAGATCCTCATGCCGGGCCTGCGTATTGCCTGGATGGTAGCCGATCCGGTCATCATCGATAAGGTCGTCAAGCTGAAACAGGCCGTCGACCTCCAGGCGTCGTCCTTCGGCCAGCGCCAGACTTCGTACTACATCGATATGTTCGACCTCGATGAACACGTCGCCAAGATCAAGGCCCTCTATAAGAAACGCCGCGACCTGATGTGCGAATCGATGAAGAAATACTTCCCTGAAGGCATCACCTTTACATACCCCGAAGGCGGCCTGTTCACGTGGGTAACGTTGCCGGAAGGCATGGATGCGAAAGAACTCATGCCGAAAGTCCTGGCTAAGAACGTTGCCTACGTGCCGGGCGGTCCCTTCTACCCCCACGGCGGTAATGCCAACCACTTCCGCCTGAACTACTCCAACATGCCGGAAGACCGCATCGTCGAAGGTATCAAACGCCTGGCCGACGTCTTGAAAGAAGAATTGGCAAAATAAGGCTAAAGATGATATGATATAAAGGAGCTGTCGCTTACGACAGCTCCTTTTTGAGCATTAAGTTTGTAGTTTGTAGTTTTTAGTGAATGGCTAAAAAATTTAAAACCAACTGCTACAAACTACAAACTCTATTCTATAAACTCAAATTTATCAGCAGTAAAGCTGAGTTGTTAGTCTTTCGTAGATGGGTTGATTATCTTGATGGAACTCGAATCTCTTTTGAAACAATATTTTGGCTATACGTCGTTCCGGCCGGGCCAGCATGAGGTCATCCAGACCCTTCTCGATGGCCGCGACTGCCTGGCCATCATGCCGACAGGGGCAGGGAAGTCGATATGCTTCCAGCTGCCGGCCCTGATGATGCCCGGCGTGACGTTGGTCATTTCGCCGCTCATTTCCCTCATGAAGGACCAGGTCGACAGCCTGGTCAACCAGGAGATACCGGCGACGTATATCAACAGCCAGTGTACTTTTGAAGAGGCCAAGGCCCGCTTCGCCGCCATCCGCGCCGGCCGGGTCAAACTGGTCTATATTTCGCCGGAACGCCTGGAAAACGAATTCTTTACGTCCTTCATGCAGAGTTTGCCCATTTCCATGTTCATCATCGACGAAGCACACTGCGTATCCCAGTGGGGCCATGATTTCCGGCCCAGCTACTGCGCCATCAAGGACTGGATCGCGGCCCTGCCCGAGCGGCCTGTCGTCGGGGCCTTCACGGCGACGGCGACGGAAAAGGTCAAAGAGGACATGATGAACCTCCTGGGCCTGGAAAAGGAACGCATCTTCATCGGCGGCTTCGACCGGCCGAATCTGTATTTCCGCGTCGTCCGGATGAACCGCAAGCTCGACTTCGCCTTGTCCTACGTCCAGCAGCATAGGGAAGACAGCGGCATCATCTATGCGGCGACGCGCAAGGAAGTGGACCGCGTCTATGAAGAGCTGACGCGGCGGGGCATCCGGGCCGGCCGCTATCATGCCGGCCTCAACGACGACATGCGCCGGACCATGCAGGACGCCTTTACGTATGACCGGCTCCAGGTCATCGTCGCTACCAACGCTTTCGGCATGGGCATCGACAAGAGTAACGTCCGCTACGTCATCCATTACCAGATGCCCAAGAACATCGAAAGCTACTACCAGGAAGCGGGCCGGGCCGGCCGCGATGGTGCGCCGGGGGAATGTATCCTCCTCTTCAGCCGCCAGGACATCATGATCCAGAAGTTCCTCATCGAACAGTCCGTCCACGACCCGCAGCAGCAGGCCATCGAATTCCGCCTGCTCAACGCCATGGTCCGTTACTGCGAAGGCAATCACTGCCTGCGCCATTATATCCTGACCTATTTCGGCGAACATCCGTCGTGGCAGCGCTGCGAGAAATGCGGCAACTGCGACCAGGAAACGGTCGAAGAAGATATGACCGAACAGGTCCGCAGCATCTGCCTCTGCGTCGACGAATTGAAAGGGCGCTTCGGCATGACCATGGTCTGCGACATCCTCAAGGGAAGCCAGAACGCCAAGGTCCGCCGCTATGGCTTTGAACATAATTCGGCCTTCGGCATGCTCGGCGATTTCACCTTGTCCGAAGTCCGCGACATGGTCCGCCAGTGCATCGACGACGGCTATCTCGACCAGTCCAATGGGAAATATCCCGTCGTCTCCCTGACAGCCGACGGACGGCAGGCCCTCAGCAGCCATCAGCGCATCGTCCAGCAGAAAGTCGTTTCAGCTGAACCCGTGCCGGAATTGCCCAAGCGCCAGCAGAAGCGCCGCGCCGGGGCCATCGACGAAGACGCCTTGCGGCCCCTGTTCGATACCCTGCGGGCAGTCCGCCTGGAACTGGCCAAGGACGAGCATATTCCGCCGTTCGTCATCTTTTCCGATGCCACGTTGTGGGATATGGCCGCTCTCAAGCCGGACAGTCTGGAAGCCATGAGCGACATCAAGGGCGTAGGCAGCTTCAAGCTCCATAAATATGGCCGCCAGTTCGTCAGCGCCATCCAGTCTTATATTGATAACCATTGATTTTGAGGTGACATACATGAGCATTGCCGATACACAGTATCTGAATATCGTCGAAAATATCCTCGACCACGGCTATTTCGACAACAACCGCACGGGCGTGCGGACCTATAAACTGCCCCACCAGATCATGCAGTTCGATTTGGAAAAAGAATTCCCCATCTTGACGACGAAGTTCGTCGCCTTCAAGACAGCTGTCAAAGAAATCCTCTGGATCTGGCAGCTCCAGAGCAACGACGTGCGGGAACTGCAGAAGATGAACTGCCACGTCTGGGACGAATGGATGCGGCCCGACGGCACCATTGGCAAGGCCTATGGCTATCAGATCCGCAAGTACAAACAGGTCGACAAGCTCCTGGAAACGCTGAAGACGGATCCTCAGAACCGGCGCATGATCGTATCCCTGTGGAACATCGAAGACCTGCCGGACATGGCCCTTCAGCCCTGTGCCTACCAGACCTTGTGGGATGTCACTGACGGCCGCCTGAACTGCATGCTCATCCAGCGCAGCGGCGACATGGGCCTGGGCGTCCCCTTCAACATGACCCAGTATGCCGTCCTCATCCATCTCATCGCCCAGTCCGCCGGCCTGCGTCCGGGCCTGTTCACGCACGTCATCAACAACGCCCACGTCTATGAGAACCACGTCCAGGCCATGAAGACCCAGCTGGCCCGCCGTGACCAGGCCTTTCCGGCACCGAAGCTGGTCCTCAATCCCGATGTCCACGACTTCTATGATTTCACCATCGACGACATCGCCCTGGACAATTACCGGCACTTGGGTAAACTGCCCATGGAGGTGGCCGTCTGATGATCCATCTCATTGCAGCCGTCGACTGGAACGGCGGTATTGGCAAGGACAACGACCTCTTGTGCCATATTTCGGCCGACTTAAAACGTTTTAAATCCCTCACCATGGGCCATACGATGCTCATGGGGCGCAAGACTTTCGAAAGCCTGCCCGGCGTCCTGCCCGGCCGGCCGCACTGGGTCCTGACCCATCAAAAGAATTACAGCGTCAGCCATGACGCCGTCACTATCTTCCACAGTGTCGAAGCCATGCAGCAGGCCATGGAAGCCGGGGAGGACTATTTCGTCATCGGCGGCGCTTCCATGTACGAAACCTTTCTGCCCCTGGCCGACAGCCTGTACCTGACGGAAATCGACGAAGCCTTCGACGGCGCCGACACTTTCTTCCCGGCCTGGAAAAAGGACGAGTGGGAGGAACAAAACCGGGAATTGCACCGTCCAGACGGACGGGAAAAATATTCTTTTTCTTTCGTCCACTATGTCCGCAGTTTCGATTGACATTGTCAATCCGTTATGTTACACTAACGGAAGAGCTACAAGATAGCTGGATTTGTTTTTTTAGGAGGATTTTGTTATGCACGGTAAAGTAAAATGGTTTAGCGCAGAAAAAGGTTATGGCTTCATCGAAAGAGAAGATGGCGGCGACGTTTTCGTTCACTTCTCCGCTATCCAGGAAGATGGCTTCAAATCCTTGACCGAAGGTCAGGAAGTTGAATTCGACATCGTTGAAGGTGCGCGCGGACCGCAGGCAGCTAACGTAGTTAAATGCTAATCGGAAAGTAAAATAGACCTTTTAAGGGGCTCACAGGAAGGCTTCGGCCAGCCTGTGCGGCCCTTTTTTTTGCACCTTGCATATGTATAAAAACACGAAAAAGTTTGCATAAATACTTGCAATATTCATACGGCTGTGCTATGATATATCCATCGAACAAGTTCTGGTCTTAACTATTGGAGGATGGATATACATGAAACATGCAAACAGCTTCGCAGATTATACAACCGATGAATTGAAAGGCATTTTATTGCTGGCCGAAAAGATCAAGCAGCATCAGGATGATTACGGCCATATCCTGGACGGCAAGAAATTATACACGCTTTTTGAAAAGACGTCGAACCGGACGTACCTTTCCTTTTCCATCGGCATGGAAGAATTAGGCGGCAAAGCCTACAACCAGCTGTGGAAGGACAGCAATTTCACTATCGGCGACCTCATGAGTGAAGTCAAATACGTCTGCCGCAACGTCGACTGCATCATGGGCCGGTTCAAGAAAGCCGAAACGACGGAAGGCTTCATGAAGAACGCCACGGTCCCGGTCATCAACGGCTGTGACAATACGTTCCACCCGACGCAGGCCCTGGCCGACATGCTGACGCTCTACGAAAAGACCGGTCATTTTGAAGCCAAGGTCCTCTACATCGGCGCCAAGAACAATACGTATAACTCGCTCAGCGAAATCGTCACCAAGATGGGCGGCATGATGTACGGCCTGACGCCGTTCAGTCAGATTACCAATGTGCCGGCCGATTTCTACGACAAACTGACGGCTACGGGCCATTATAAGGAACTGCCGACGGATATTTCCAAAGAAGACCTGAAGAAAGTCGTCGCCGACGTGGACTGCGTCTATACCGACACCTGGGTCGACATGGAATTCTTCACCAATCCGGACTATGCCGAAAAGAAGAACCAGATCATCAACATGATGATGCCTTATCAGATCGACGCCGCCCTCATGGAAGGGACGGATACCATGGTCTTCCACGACATGCCGATTCATCCGGGCTATGAAATCACGCAGGACGTCATGGAAAAACACCTGGAAACCATCCTCGACGAAGCCGAAAACAGACGCCACGCCGAAAAAGGCCTGTTAGTCTACCTCATCACGGGAAAATTGGATGTTTAGGTCATATGAAGGTTTCTGCCATCATGCAGGGATTCTTTCGCTCTATAGTTTGTAGTATAGAGTTTGTAGTTTTCAGCGAAAACCTTTAAATTTAAAACCATCTACTAACAACTAACTGCTAGCCACTAACAACTTAAAAGGGATTGTCGCATGTGCGACAATCCCTTTTTTCATCCCAATCCCAGGCAGACCAGGGGGATGGTGACGATGGAGCAGAGCGTCGTTACCAGGAGCATGCCGGCAGCGTAGTTACCGGCTGAGCGCTGGTTCTGGGCCAGCATGCCGATGACGGCCATGCTGGGCAGGGTCGGCAGGATGCTCCTGGTGAGGATTATGTCATGAGGAACTTGCAGGAACTGACAGATTTCGTAGAAGACGAGCGGGAAGAGGCACATCTTGACGGCGACGGCGCCGTAGATTTCTTTTTGTCTGAACAATTCCTGCTGCTCAGTTTGTCCCAGGGATTCGCTATCCTGCCTATGCCGGAAGGTGATGTCTATCCCGGCCTGAGTGTCCTCCCCTTGGACGACGACTTTACAGAACATGCCGTCCTGGCTTATCGTCAGGACGGCATGACAGAAGAGCTGAAAAGTTTTTATCCCTTTTTGCCGGGATGCCATAATTCGCTGAGGGCGACGCCGCCGAGGATACAGGCTGCGCCGATCCATTGCAGGAGGGTCAGGCTTTCTCCGAGGAGGATGGCCGACAGGGTTAGGGCCGTAAAGGGTTCCATGTAGCCGCAGATAGAGACGCTCTGGGCCGACAGGCGCTGGACGCCGGAGAAATAGAGGTAGTAGCCGAGGCCGGTGTTGACGATGCCCAGGCAGACCATGCAGGCGATGTGGGTCATATCCAGGCTGACTGGTGCCGTCGGCATGGACAAGGTGACGGCGGCGACGACGAGTGATGCCACCAGGAGCTGGCAGGCCGGGGACAGGATACCGCCGATGCCGCTGACCTTTTTCATGGCAATGACCAGCAGGGCGAAGCAGACGGCGCTCAGGAAGCCGCAGACCAGGCCCCACGACAGGCCGTGCGCCTGGACGTCAGCGCCATTGATACAGAGGATGCCAATGGTGACGATGACCATGGCGCTTACTTTCGGGACCGTGAAGGGCTCATGGAAGACGAAGTACGACAGGATCATGATCAGGATGGGCCCGCAGTAACACATGAGGGTTGCCAGGCTGACGCCGATATGCTGGTAGGCTTCGTAGAGGAAGAGCCAGTTCCCGGACAGGAAGAGGCCCGACAGGACCAGCCAGACCAGGGACGTGCGGGACGCGCGGCGCAGGCTGCCCCATTCGCGGCGGGCCGTCGCCAGGATGAGCAGGAAAAAACCGCCCAGGACCGTACGGGTCAGGACGATTTCACAACTCGACAGGGGAATATGGCTGGCGATGATGCCGTTCGTGCCGAAAATGACAGCAGCCAGGATGAATTTGATGTACGCGTTTTTCATGAGCGTCCCTCCTTTGAATGGATGATTTTACTATAGCATATTTGCAGGGAGATGTCAGCCGCCAGGGCTGTTGCATGAAGGCTTCTGTCAGGATTTGGGAAACCTCTCAGTCAGCTGCGCTGACAGCTCTCCTATCAGGAGAGCCTTTGCGAGCCACTAGCCGCGAGCCACGAACCACGAGCCACGAGCCACGAAATATATGGTATAATAGGGGAAAACAGAAAAGGGGAACTGCCATGAGTATGCATCATGAAGTAGGCATTACTTGTCCAAAATGCCAGAAGGCCGGCGTCTTCACGGTATGGGACAGCATCAATACGAAACTGGATCCGGACATGAAGGACCGCGTTAAGTCGCTGGAAGCTTTTCTCTACCACTGCGGCCACTGCGGGACAGACGTCCAGGTCGATTACGGCTTCTTGTATCACGACATGGACCATCATTTCATGGTCTTCTACGCGCCGACGGATAAGGACCAGGAAAATGCCGACCGCGATATGGCCGACGGCCAGGATAAATTCAAGGCCATGGTCGAGAAGGCAGGCTATGTCTTCCGCCTGGTCCGCAGCAAAGCCGATTTGTTGGAAAAAATCGCCATCTTTGAAGCCGGCCTCGACGACCGCCTGATGGAATTGACCAAGGCCGCTGCCCTGGCCCAGGTCGGGGAAAAGGATAAGGATTTCACCGTTACAGAGAGCCATTTCGGCACGGCTGACGACGGCTCCCTGCGCCTGAATCTAATCGACGGGACCCATGGCCAGCAGGCCTATGTCGACTTTGCCAACGGTCTGGGCCAGCTCTATGGCCAGTTTGAAAAGAACTTTGCCGCCGACCTGCCGGCAGAAGATGCCGTCCTGGCCCGCATCGACGCGGACTGGACTCAGCAGTTCTTGAATAAATACTTATATAATTAGGGGAGGGATTTCCATGTCGAAACTCGTCGTCGTCATTCAATGCGATATCGTCACCAAACGCTGCAGCGGCTATGCCTGCATGAACACCTTTGTCAACCGCAAAGATACTTTTGCCGATTATCCGCCTGATACGCGCTTCCTCATGATGACCTGCGGCGGCTGCTGCGGGGCAGGGCTCTCGGCGAAACTGGAAAATCTGGGCAGGAAGCTGAAGAAATACGGTGATGCCAAGGAAAATGTGACCATCCACTTCGCGTCGTGCATCGTGTCCGACAGCTATCACCGGCCGCCCTGTCCTTTCCGCAATTATATGGCCCAGATCATCGAACGCAAAGGCTATCCCCTGGTCCACGGGACTTATATTTCCCGCATGACCGAAGAAAAACGGAAGCAAGGGACTTATCATGCCTTATAAAAAGGGGAGGAGCCTCGCCGCAGCCGTCCTGATGGTCAGCCTTCTTGGCGGGGGACCGGTCTTCCTGCCCTTTCCCGGCGTGGCTGCCGCAGGAAACGCCGTCTTCGATAAGAAAGCTATGAAACAGGCCGATTGGCAGCTGGCTGAGGCCTACGGCCGGCCCATGCTCGACGTCCCGGCCGGTGCCGATACGATTATGGGTCCGGCGACGATCCCGGCCCGCCAGATGGTCCATTTCATCCGCCAGCGCAATCCCCATCCTAAACTGAATGCGCCGCTGGAAGAGGTCGTCCAGGCCTATTATGACGAAGCCGGCCGCGAAGGCATCCGGCCCGACGTGGCCCTCTGCCAGGCCCTGAAGGAAACGGGCTACTTTGCCTATGGCGGTGACGTGTCGCCAGACCAGAACAATTTCTGCGGCCTCGGCGCGACGGGAAATAAAGTCGCCGGTGCCCGTTTCGCTACGCCTCAGCTCGGCGTGCGCGCCCATATCCAGCATCTCCTGGCTTATGCCAGCACAGAGCGGCCCAAGACGGCCATCGTCGATCCCCGCTATGAACTGCTGGCCGAAAAACATCCCGAACTCTATGGCCAGGTCAGGGCCTGGACGGGCCTCAATGGCCGCTGGGCCGTGCCGGGGAAGCATTATGGCCAGGAAATCCTCTGGATGTGGACCGAAGCCCAGACGCCGGACGGTACGAATGACAGCCTGATTACGGGCTTCGAGAGAGTCTTTGCCCATCCCGACGACGCCCAGGCCTATCTCTACCGGGGCATCCTCTTCTTCAACCGCCAGGACTACTGGCTGGCCGAACGGGACTTCCGGCGCGCCCTGGAACTGGACAAGACGTCACCGGCGGCCTGGTACGACCTGGCTTTGACGCAACAAAAAAGAGGGGAGCCCGAAGCTTCCCTCACCAGTTACGACCAGGCCATCGCCTGCCGGCCCGAATATCTGCAGGCCTGGTATAACCGCGGCCTGGCCGCCATGGACCTGCACCGGGACGACGAAGCCCTGCGATCCTTCCAGGAAATCCTGCGTTTTTCGCCGCAATCGGCCGATGCGGCCAACGCCATGGCCATCGTCTATCTCCGCCAGGAAAAATATGACGACGCCGGCTCGTGGCTGGAAAAGGCCGGTCAGATCAATTCGGCCAATCCCAGGGTTCAGGCCAATCGCCAGCAGTTCCAAGCCTACCGGCGGTAGCTGTATTTGAATTTCATCAATTTATCCATCAAATGTTCCAAGTGACTCTTTTCTGCTTTCATCGGTCCATCGGTCGTCTGTACCAGGTGGGCCGTTTCTTTTTTCTGATTGAATTCCACGTCATAGCCATGGGTCACCATCAAGGCTTGTTCCAATCCATAGATTAACATAAGCACTGCCCCCTTTTTTAGTCTGGAAACAACAAAAGATGCAACGGCGAAATAAATGCTGCGTTGCATCTTTTGTCTTGCTGTTCTGTTTGTTCTTATATTATATAACTTTATAACGGTGAAATCAATAAAATATTTTGAAAAAATATTAAAAACTTAAATAAAGCATAACGCAAAGGATCTCCTAATAGGAGAGCTGTCAGCACAGCTGACTGAGAGGTTGCATTTGAAAGTTTGACATATGTAAGCATGAGATGTGGTGAAATATCATAACGGACCGCGAACTGCGACCTGCGACAGGCGGGACGCCCTTTGGGCGTCCCCTACGAGCCACGAGCCACGAACCACTAGCCACGAATCGCTATCTCCTTATCTATGAGGTCGCCCAGGCGGTCGGCGTGGTGGCTGGCGATGATGAGGGTCTTGCCGGCTTCTTTCAGGCTGGGCAGGAAGTCTTCCAGCCAGGCCAGGCCGTCGGCGTCGAGGTAGCTTTCCGGTTCGTCCATGGTCCAGACCTGGGGGTTCATGGTCAGGATGGAAGCGATGGCCGTCCGTTTCTTTTCGCCGCCTGACAGGGTGTAAGGCGGACGGGATGCCAGCCGGGTCAGGCCCAGGAGTTCCAGGGCATCGTCGACGCGCTGGCGGATGTCTGCCGGTTTCAGGCCCATCTGGACCGGGCCGAAGGCCAGTTCTTCGCGGACGCTGCTGCAAAAGAGCTGGGAATCGGGATTCTGCCAGACGTAACCCACGCGCTGGTGGAACCACTTGGAATAGGCGTGGTCCCGCATCTTGCCGGCCGTGATGATTGTGCCGTCAAAGGAATACGTTCCCTGCTGGGGGAAAATCAGGCCGTTCAGCAGGCGCAGGAGCGTCGATTTTCCGGAACCATTGGGACCGCTCAGGAGGACGGCCTGGCCCGGTTCGATGGTTTCTGTAAGGTGGCTGAGGATGGGCCTGTCGTCATAGGCGAAACAGACATCGTCGAGTTGAATCATGAGAACACTCCTTCCAGACGGATGAAGAGATAGGCATAGGCCAGCAGGACCAGTATGAGCAGGGCCGCAGCCGGCGTGAAACGGCGTTTCCTGCCGCCGTCATAGGCCGTGTATTCGCCAGTGAAACAGCGGCAGCGCATGGCTTCGTACATGTCCTGGGACAGGCGCTGGGACTTTTGCAGCATGACACCGGCGACGCCGCTCAGGGCCGCTTGTTTGTCGGGATTGTGACCGACAGAACGCAGCTTGAGGGCCGTCAGCAGTTCCGACGCTTCCTGGCCCAGGATAGCGATGTAGCGCAGCGTCGTGTCCAGGATGAAGATGACCAGCGATGGGATGCGGAAGGTCCGCAGGGCGCCGGTCAGTTCATGCCAGGCCAGGTTTTCCTGCAAGAGCATCAACGCCGTCACGGTGAGGAAGGTCTTGCCGGGCAGGAGCAGGGCATAGCGGCCATTGCCCAGGAGAATGGACGGCGCGACGATGACGGCGCAGAACAGAGCGGCTGCCAGGGCGGCGCCGAGGACTTGGCGCAGCTGCCGGCCGCGATGGAAGCAGAGGAGGACCAGTTCGCCAGCCAGGACGGCCCAGAGGAAGGCCGTCGTCCGGGACAGGACGACGAAGAGGACCATGACCAGGGTTGCCAATAAGGCCGGCGCCGCGCCGATGGGACGGGTTGGCCGCAGGCCCTGGCTGCGCAGGGCCGTCAGGATGGATACGAGGCGGAGCAGGGAGCGGGAAATGAAATAATCCCGGTCGCTGCCGGGATTATATATTTCCTCGCGGGCCGCCCATTCAGGGAGCTTCATGGGCAATCCTCCCTAGTGCTGGGCCGGCGTATCGAAGGTTGGCCGGGATGGCAGGAAGGACGCGATGACTTTGAAGATAATGATGAGCAGGGCTGTGCCGACGATGGCCGAAATGATGTAGCCTGCGGCATCGGGCAGGCCGGCGATGGCGTAGTCCGGCATGAGGGCGTCGAAGGAAAAGCCCTGTTCCATGCCCGATGGCGTATAGCCCAGGGCAGAGCCGAAGAAATCCGTCTCTGCCAGTTCTTCGGCATCCCATTCGCCCCAGGCCGTGCCGGCGGCCAGTAAGCCCAGCGGCGTGGCGGCGATGAGGACGGCCAGAAGGCTGAAGAGGGACTTACTCGACGACGGGGCCTGGACCGCGTGGAAGAGGTCTGGCGACGTCTTGCGGAGATAGGCCAGGACGCCTGTCGTGAAGACGACTTCCGCCAGGCCGAACAAGGTCAGGTGGCCGATCATCATGGCCGGAATAGAAATCCATAACGGATACGGGCAGTACAGGGCCTGGCCGGCGCCGTCTGTGAACAGCAGGGGCTGGATGCCGAATTCCACAGCCGCACAGAAGGCTGCGGCGTTGATGCCGGCGTAGGCGCCGATGCCGGCAGCTATCGTTTCCGATGGGATGACTTTCTTCAGGCCGTGGTAGAGGAAGTATCCCGTAAAGGGCAGGACGAAGGCCATGTTGAAGCAGTTGGCGCCGAAGGCCAGGATGCCGCCGTCGCCGAAGAACAGGGCCTGGATGAGCAGGGCCACGCTGACGGCCAGACAGGCTGCATACGGTCCGAAGAGGATGGCGATGAGCGTACCGCCCACGGCGTGTCCAGTCGTACCGCCGGGTAGGGGGATGTTGAACATCATGGCCAGGAAGGAAAAGGCCGCAGCAATGCCGAGGAGGGGCAGCTTTTCACGGGGCACCGTTTCCCGTACCTTGCGGATAGAGAGTAACCAAATGGGGACCATGACGGCGCCGAGGACGCCGCACGTCGAAGGGCTCAGATAATTTTCAGGTATATGCATGAATAGACCTCTTTTCCTTAATATAGTAACCATTATCCTTATTTTACTGAAAAACAGCAAAAAATATAAGCCCATAGGGGGGATAGAAAATGCGGAGGCCTCTGTTCCATGATATAATATGATATTGAATCTATAGAAAGTGAGTACAAAGCATGATTGATTTCCACGATATTCTGGACCGCATGAATCAAAACCAGCGGATCAACTTCGATAAAGTTTTCCAGCGCATGGCCCGGCGCTGGCAGCAGGACGGCGTCAAGCCGCGCATCCTGCTCCATTCCTGCTGCGGCCCGTGCAGTACGGCCGTCCTGGACCGGCTGACCGGCGTGGCCGACGTGACGGTCTACTATTTCAACCCCAATATCCATCCGGAAGCGGAATACCGGCGGCGGGAACTCGTTCAGAAACAGTTCATCGAAGCATATAATGAAAAAACGGGGCACGCCGTCCAGTTCCTGGCCGCTCCGTATGAACCGGATACGTATTTCAAAGCTGTCCAGGGCCTGGAAGACGAACCCGAAGGCGGCGCCCGTTGCCGCGTCTGCTTCATCCAGCGCATGAAAGCGACGGCCGAAAAAATGCAGGAACTGGGCTATGATTACTTTACGACGACCCTGACCGTCAGCCCTCATAAGAATTCCCAGGTCATCAACGAAGTCGGCCGGGACATCGAAGACCAGTACGGCTATGCTTATTTGCCGACGGACTTCAAAAAGAACAACGGCTTCCTCACATCGACGAAAATGACCGAAGCCTACCACCTCTACCGCCAGCCCTACTGCGGCTGCATCTTCGGTGCCCGCGACCAGGGCCTGGACTTAGAAAAAATCCGCCACGATGCCGAAGCCTTTCTGGCGGAACATAAATAGGGAACGCAGGCCGCCGTTCGCAGGTCGCCGCGGTCCTGCGGACCGCAAAAAAATACACGGCCCATGGTCTTGTGCGTAGGGGACGACCTTTAACCTCTCAGACCGTCTTTGGCGGCCAGCTCCCCTATAAAGGGAGCCTTGTGCGTCCCGCTATGAGATTTGGCCACAACCTTTTCGAGTATCATGGAAGGCTTTTACGAACCACGAGCCATCCGTCATAAATTCCGGCTGTATCACAGGATTCAGGCGGGACGCCCTTTGGCCGTCCCCTACGATGGCCCCGATCGGGGCTTTTTTACGAGCCGATGGTTCCACGAGGTGACCTGCGGCCTGCGATTGGCGGGCCGTCAGGCCCCAAATTCGATGAACGACGAACAACCTACGATGAACGGTGCCATTCACGACCGGCGGGCCGTCAGGCCCCTATTATCGGCTGCTCGTCATGGGTGCCGGGGCCAGGCGGCGCCAGCAGCACCAGAGGATAGCCAGCCAGACGGGCATGATGAGGACGGCTGTGAGCATGTCCGGCATTTGGGTCATCATGAGGACGATGAAGCAGAGGAAGGCCAGGCAGAAATAGTCCGCTGCCGGATACCAGAGGGACGGGAACTTCGTGGTCTTGCCTGTTTTCTGGCAGTAAGTCTTGAATTTCAAGTGCGTCACGATGATCGTGACCCAGTTGATGATGGTAGCGCCGACCGTAAGGGACAGGAAGTACATGAAGATTTTTCCCGGGAAGAAATAGGTCACGGCGACGACGAACAAGGTCAGGCCCGAGCAGAGACAGAGCGTGTGGACCGGTACGCCCCGAGACGACAGCTTCTTGAACCATTGCGGGGCATTGCCTTCTTCGGCCAGGCCGTAGGCGATGCGGGAATTACCGTAAATAGCCGAGTTATAGACGGAAATGGCTGCCGCCAGGACGACGAAGTTGAGGAGATTGGCCGCTGCCGGGAAGCCGACATTGGTGAAAATCTGGACGAAAGGACTGTTCTGCGTGCCAATCTGGTTCCACGGCCAAAGGCTCATGATGACGACCATCGTGCCGATATAGAAGACGAGGATGCGCCAGATGATCTGATTGATGGCCTTGGGCAGGGAGCGTTCGGGATTTTCCGCTTCTCCCGCCGTGATGCCAATCAGTTCGACGCCGCCAAAGGAAAAGATGACCGTCACCATGGCCAGGCAGAAGCCCCAGATCCCGTTAGGCAGGACGCCGCCGTAATCCCAGAGATTGCTGAAATTCTGCGGGAACGGCCGGCTGTCCTGGCAGATGATCCAGGCGCCGAGGGCGATCATGCCCAGGATGGCCGCCACTTTAATGAAGGACATCCAGAATTCCGTTTCACCGTACGCCCGGACGTTGACCAGGTTGAGACAGGTGATGGCCATGAGGCAGACCAGGGCCGTCACCCATTGCGGCAGGTCCGGCAGCCAGTAATGGACATAGATGCCGACGGCTGTCAATTCGGCCATGCTGATGATGACATAAGAGAACCAGTAATTCCAGCCCAGCATGAAACCCGGGAAAGGGCCCCAGTACTTGTCGGCGTAATAACTGAAGGACCCGGACACCGGTTCTTCGACGGCCATTTCCCCCAACATGCGCATGATGAGGAAAATGACGATGCCGCAGATGAGATAGGCTGCGATGACCGACGGCCCGCCCAGGGAAATGGTCGACGCCGACCCATAAAACAACCCCGTACCGATAGCGCCGCCCAGGGCGATCATCTGGAGATGACGATTCTTCAGGCCGCGCTGCATCTGTGATGCTTCTTTCATGAAAAAGACCTCCTAACAAAAAAACGGCCGCACGAAAGTTTACACCCAAGGTGGTGTACCCCTTCGTGCGGTCGTTTGACGATTACACTCTGTCTATTAGTATAGAACAAAAATAGCGCTTGTCAATCCGGGAAAAACGGTGATGCCGGTTATCTTGAAAAATACGACTATTTTGTCTTCTTTTTATGAGAATAGCAATTATTTGTCTTATGTACAATTTTCATGCTGTCATTGCAAGTCGGTTAATGATATAATTTAGCTAAGTCCAGACTGACAGCTGTTGACGTGCATATATGAATGTTGATCCGCTCATTTTCTGTAAATTTGACGGCCTTTTTAGGATATAAGTGGTATTGTGACGGCAACGGTTGTCTTACGCAAGTTATAGAATCTTCAGAAAGGAACATGCCTATGACAATCACCCTGTCCAAAGAAGATCGTGTCAAAAAGATGGTACGGAGCATTATGCAGGACTATACGAATGCGACGAGTATCGCCTGCATTTTCGTCGATATCCAGGGAAAAGAACGGTCTTCAAAATACAATTTCACTAAATTTTGTCATTTTATGCGCAGCATCCCGGAATTCCGCAGCAAGTGCTATCAATGCGATTTATGCGGCGGCCTGGAAACGTTCAAGAACCGCTCCTGCTGCCCGTACCGCTGCCATGCCGGCCTGGTGGATTTCTCGATTCCTGTCGTCTGCGAGAACCAGCTTCATGGCTTCATCGTATCGGGGCAGATGATATCCGATGATATGCGCATCCCCAATTTACAGGCCCAGACGCCGTGGCAGACGGATAGCCAGGCTTTCAAGTATTTCCGGGCTGTGCCGCAGTACCGCTATGAAGAAATCATGAGTGCTTCCCGCGTGCTCAACACGCTGACGGCGTGCTATTTTCCCTATGCCCAGACGTCAGAGGCACTCAGTTATGAAACGCCGACGATTGGCGGAAAAACGAGTGATGACGGAGAATTGTCTCATATCACGCGGCCAGAGATACGCAAGACCGTGATGTATATTAAAGAGCATTTGAGCTGTAATCTGTCTCTGCGGACCATTGCCGATGAAGTCTTTCTCAGTGAATCGTATTTGTCGAAGCTCTTCAAACAGGAAATGAACATGAACTTGATGCAGTATATCAACCAGTGCCGTGTCCGGGAAGGGGAAAAAATCCTGGCTTCGTCTCATGAATCGGTCGATGCCATCAGCCGCCGCCTGGGCTATCACCGCACGAGTTATTTCTGCAAGATTTTTAAACAGTATACGGGAGAGACGCCGCACGCCTATCGCAAGAAATATGCTTTATAGCCGGTACGTGCGGGCAGACTGCCTCCCGCTAGGAGGAAATGACATGGGAAACTGCCATTACACGTATTTGACATCGGAAGCCGTGACCGAAGGCCATCCCGATAAGATTTGTGACCAAATTTCCGACGCCATCGTCGACGCCTACCTGACGCAGGACCCGGCCTCGCACGTGGCTGTCGAATCTTTTGTTTCCGGCAACGTCCTGACCTTGGCTGGTGAAGTCGCCTCGGCGGCCACCGTCGATGTGACGGCCCTGGCCCGGAAAGTCATTGCCGATATCGGCTATACCGACCCGTCTCTGGGTTTTACGGCCGATTTGTGCCTGGTCTTTACCAACATCCATCAACAATCGACGGATATACAGCAAGGCGTGACTCAGGCCGAAGGGGATCGCATCGTCGGCAGTGGCGACCAGGGAATCATGTACGGCTATGCGACCAATGAGACGCCGAATTATATGCCCTTGACGGTCAACCTGGCCCAGGGCCTGGTACGCCGCCTGGACCGGGTACGCCATGATACGGCACTGGGACAATTCCTGCGGCCTGATGGCAAATCGCAGGTTACGATGCGCTTCGATGAGGACGGTCGTCCCATCGGTATCCACAGCCTGATCCTGTCGGCGCAGCACAGTGAGGCCATCGACCAGGATGACCTGCGCCGGCTCTTGCAGGAAACGGTCATCGAGCCGGTCTGCCAGCCATGGATGCGGCCTGATACGGCCATACGCATCAATGCGACGGGCCGCTTTGTCATCGGCGGTCCCGTCGGCGATACGGGACTGACGGGACGCAAAATCATGGTCGATACTTATGGGACCCTGGCCAAACACGGCGGTGGGGCCTTTTCCGGGAAAGATGCGACCAAAGTCGATCGCAGTGCGGCTTATATGGCACGGTATGTCGCCAAGAATATCGTGGCCGCCGGTTTCTGCGATCGTTGTGAAGTATCGATTGCCTATGCCATCAGCGGCATCTATCCGGAAGCCGTCCAGATCCAGACTTTCTGCTCAGAACACGTAGACAGGAAGCTCATCGATCAGGCCGTGGCCAAGACCTTTTCCTTTGCTGTTGGCGATATCATCCGTGATTTGGACCTGCGGCGTCCGCAGTTCCGCAAGACCGCCGTCTACGGCCATTTCGGCCGGGAAGACCAGGACTTCGCCTGGGAACGGACTGACAAGGTCCAGGCCCTGCGCGCAGCCATCCGCTAACCCCTAACCCCTAGTCCCTAACCCCTAACCACTAAAAAGAGCTTGTCGTTATACGACAAGCTCTTTTTTTTGCACTTTTTTATCCATGATTTATCGAAATAGTATTATTTTGGAAACGGCATGATAAATATGTCGCATCAGTCGATGATATAATCTAGGCGAAACATCGAATTGCAACTTATACATGCTGTCAACTGGCGATTTGATGGAATGTACAGTGAATTACAAAAAGAAATCATATTTTGAGGAGGTTTGTCTTATGGACGTATTAGGAAAAGGCTTCACGAAACCGACTGCCCGGATTCAGGCATTGCGCGATGCGATTTATGATGCGACGCCGACGGTCGAAGCGGACCGCGCCGAATTGGTCACGGCTTCGTATAAAGAAACGGAAGGGCTGCCCATTATCCTGCGCCGGGCGAAGGCTGTCGAAAAGATTCTGACAGAAATCCCCATTGCCATCCGCGACCATGAACTCATTGCCGGTTCGCTGACGGTCAGTATCCATGGCTGCCAGATTTATCCAGAATATTCTTTTGACTGGGTCGAAAAGGAAGTCGATACCATGGCCACGCGTATGGCTGATCCCTTTGAAATCCCTAAGGATACGGCAAAGCGCCTGCACGACGCATTTTTATACTGGCCGGGCAAGACGACGAGCGACCTGGCTACGAGTTATATGTCCCAGCCCTGCCTGGATGCCCAGGCGAATGGCGTCTTCACCGTCGGTAACTACTATTTCAACGGTGTCGGCCATGTCTGCGTCGATTATGGCAAGGTCCTGCGCGAAGGTTTCAGCGGCATCATCCGCGAAGCCGAAGCGCAGAAAGCGAAATTGAGCGGTGCTTCGCCGGAAGATATGAAGAAACGTGACTTCTACGATGCCGTCATCATTACCTATAAAGCAGCTATCGCCTATGCTCACCGTTATGCTGATCTGTGCGAACAGCTGGCCAGCCGCGAAGGCGACCAGACACGGCAGGCGGAACTGCTCAAGATGGCAGCCAACTGCCGCCGCGTACCGGAACAGCCGGCTACGACCTGGTGGGAAGCGCTCCAGTCCTTCTGGTTCGTCCAGCTCATCTTGCAGATTGAATCGAGCGGCCATTCCATTTCGCCGGGCCGCTTTGACCAGTACATGTACCCCTACCTGGAAGGGGATAAGAACATCAGCCGCGATTTCGCCCAGGAATTACTGGATAACATCTGGATCAAGTTCAATGACCTCAACAAGACCCGCGATGCTATTTCTGACCAGGCTTTTGCCGGCTATGCGATTTTCCAGAATATCCAGTGCGGCGGCCAGGATGAAGATGGCGTCGATGCGACCAATCCGCTGTCGTACATGATGATCGACGCCGCTGCACACGTCGCCATGGCGGCACCGTCTTTCTCCATCCGCTATTCCAACCGGACGCCGGACGAATTCCTCTATCGGGCTTGCGAACTCGTCCGCTTAGGCCTTGGCTATCCGGCCATGTATAACGACGAAGTCATCATCCCGGCCATGATGAACCGCGGTATCCCCTTGAAAGATGCCCGCAGTTATTGCATCATCGGCTGCGTCGAACCACAGGTCCCGCACAAGACCGAAGGCTGGCATGATGCGGCTTTCTTCAACATCGCCAAAGTCCTGGATATTACCCTGCACAATGGCCGCAACGGCCAGGTCCAGCTCGGGCCCAAGACGGGAGAAATGAAGGATTTCCAGAATCTCGGCGAATTGATGCAGGCCTATAAGACGCAGATGGAATACTTCGTCAAACTCCTCGTCGAAGCCGATAATGCCGTCGACTATGCCCATGCCGAACGGGCTCCGCTGCCTTTTGAATCGGCCCTCGTCGACGATTGCCTGGGCCGCGGCAAGTCCATGCAGGAAGGCGGCGCGATTTATAACTTTACCGGTCCTCAGGCCTTCGGCGTCGCTGACAATGGCGACTCCTTCATGGCCATCCAGAAACACGTCTTTGAAAAGGGCGAAGTCACGATGGAAGAATTACAGGCCGCCATGGACCACAACTTCGGCTATCCCGATGAAACGGGCAAACTCGCTACCTGGTTCGGTACAGGCTGCTGCGCTGCCGGCGGGTCGGCGCCGCTTGACGGCATGGATGAACGCCAGATTTACGAAGCGGTCAAACGCATCTTGTCGGCCAAGGGCAGCATCGACATCAACGAACTGCAGAAAGACCTGCAGCAAGGTGCAGCGCCGGCATCAGCGACAGCAGACCGCAGTGATATGGGCCGTTATCAGCAGATCAAGCGGATCATGGAAAATACGACCTGGTTCGGCAATGACGATGACGTCGTCGATATCATCACCCGCGAAGCCGGCCAGATTTATGCCCGGGAAGTCCAGAAATATAAGAACCCCCGCGGCGGCCAGTTCCAGGCCGGCTGCTACCCCGTATCGGCCAACGTCCTCTTCGGCAAGGACGTAGCCCCGCTTCCCGATGGCCGCTTAGCCTGGACGCCGCTGGCTGATGGCGTTTCGCCCCGTGCCGGCTGCGATACTAATGGCCCGACAGCAGCGGCTATGTCTGTCGCCAAGCTGGAACATGAAACCTTCTCTAACGGGACCTTGTATAACCAGAAATTCAATCCCGCTGCCCTGGCTGGCGATGAAGGCTTGAAGCGCTTTGCGGCGCTGTGCCGTGCTTACTTTGAAAACAAAGGCATGCACGTCCAGTTCAACGTCATCGACAAGGCCACCCTCGTCGAAGCCCAGAAGCATCCGGAACAGCATAAAGACCTGGTCGTCCGCGTCGCCGGTTATTCGGCTCAGTTCATTTCCCTGGCAAAAGAAGTACAGGATAACATCATTGACCGTACGGAATTTGAATTTTGATTAGCCTAACAGAGAAAGGGGACGGACGATGTCGAAAATCACCATTGATTATCAGGCAGAAGGAGACATCTTCGATATCCAGCGCTTTTCCCTGAATGACGGCCCCGGTATCCGGACCATCGTCTTCCTCAAGGGCTGCCCCTTGTCGTGCTGGTGGTGCAGCAACCCGGAATCGCAGCGGCGGCGGCCTGTGGTCATGTATAATGCCGCCGATTGTGTGCACTGCAGGCGCTGTGAGAGCGCCTGCCAGCGCCACGCTGTGACCTTTAGCGACGATGGGCGCCGGCACTTCGATTACCAAGTTTGTACGGGCAACGGCGACTGTGCTGCAACCTGCCCGACGGGGGCCCTGGTCATGAAGGGACGGTCCATCCGCATCGGTGAACTCATCGAAATCTTAAAGAAAGACCGGTCGACGTTCCGCCATTCCGGCGGCGGTGTCACCTTGTCCGGCGGCGATCCGCTCATGCAGTCTTACTTTGCCGGCGAATTGCTCAAGGCCTGCAAGGCCCAGGGCTGGAATACGGCCATCGAAACGGAAGGCTGCGCCGAAACGGAAACGTATCTCCGCCTCGTGCCGTACATCGATACGATCCTCATGGATATCAAACATATGGATCCCGAAAAGCACCGCCTGTTCACAGGTGTATCGAACGAACTCATCTTGAACAATGCCCGCCGGGTCAGTGCCTTTGCGCCTCTGACCATCCGCGTACCCGTCATTCCCAAGTTCAATGCGTCGGAAGCGGAAATCCGGGACATCGCCGAATTTGCCGCATCCCTAGGCAATGTCCGCTGTGTCCACCTGCTCCCGTATCATTCCCTGGGGGAAAACAAGTACCGCATGATAGGCATTGAATATAAGATGAATCGTCTTTCTGCCAAATCGCTCAGCAATAAAGAATTAGAAATATATCGCCCTATTGTCGAACAGGCCGGCGTGCCCTGCCGCATAGGCGATGAGTCATAAGGAGGTTTATCATGGATCAGGAATTATTAGAAAAAGTCATGAACCAGGTCAAAGCAGAACTCGGTTCGGCTGCCACGCCGGCTGCTCCGGCTCCGGCGGCTGCTCCGTCGATGAAAGGCGATGCTACGGGCATCAGCAAGGCCCTGGGCCGGACGGAATTCGTCGGCACATCCATTGGCGATACAATCGGCCTGGTCATTGCCAGCGTCGATCCCATGCTCAAGGACGCCATGAAATTGGGCAAGTTCCGCTCTATCGGTATCATTGGCGGTCGTACTGGGGCCGGCCCGCAGATCATGGCTGTCGATGATGCCGTCAAAGCGACGAATACGGAAATCATTTCTGTTGAATTACCGCGTGATACCAAAGGCGGTGCCGGTCACGGCTCGCTCATCCTCATCGGTGCCGAAGACGTATCCGATGCCCGCCGGGCTGTAGAAACGGCGCTGCAGGTCCTGCCGAAGTATTTCGGCGATGTCTACGGCAATGACGCCGGTCATTTGGAATTCCAGTATTCTGCCCGCGCCAGCTATTGCCTGGAAAAGGCCCTGGGTGCGAAATTCGGCAAAGCCTTCGGCATGACCTGTGCCGGTCCGGCTGCTATCGGCGTCGTCCTGGCCGATACGGCTGTCAAAGCGGCCAATGTCGAAGTCGTCGGCTATTCCTCACCGGGCAACGGCGGTACGAGTTTCTCCAACGAAGTCATCTTGTGCTTCAGCGGTGATTCCGGCGCCGTCCGCCAGGCTGTCAAAGCGGCCATCGAAGTCGGCAAGAAACTGTTAGGGGCCCTCGGCGACGAACCGAAGTCGACGACGACACCGTATATTTAACCGTCAATAGGAAACGGAGGGTATTACAATGACAAACGAAGCATTAGGCATGGTAGAAACAAAAGGTTTGGTCGGCTCTATCGAAGCAGCTGACGCGATGGTCAAAGCAGCCAATGTAACACTCATCGGCTATGAAAAAATCGGGTCCGGTCTGGTCACGGTCATGGTCCGCGGTGACGTCGGTGCCGTCAAGGCAGCCGTCGATGCCGGTGCGGCTTCGGCGAAAGTCGTCGGTGAAGTCGTTTCGGTCCACGTCATTCCCCGGCCTCATACGGATGTGGAAAAGATTCTTCCCCATCTCGATTAATCCCTGAGCAGGCGATCGTATGGCATATGATAAAGAAAAAGCCTTAGAGGCCCTGATATTGCGGGTCATCCGCCAGGTCCTGGCAGAACAGGCACAGGCGAAACGGCGGCTCTACGTCGTCTTCGCCGACGCCTTCGATTGCCGCTGTGTCCAATTTTTGCAGTCCCTGACAACGGCCGATGACGTGACGGTCATCGTGGACGATACACAGGGGGAACGTATCCGCCGCGACATCGAACTGGCCTGTCCCTTTGCAGCTGTCGTCATGACCTCACAGGCCCGTTCGCTGCCGCTAGGCGGCAGCTTGACCGTATATCCTGTGGCGTCGCGGGACTTCATCGTCAAGGCAGCCCTGGGGATGGCAGATACCTTTGCTGCGGAATGGCTGGCCCGCTGTTTTGCCGCCGGCTCTGCCGTCCATCTGCAGCTGTCCGGCCTGACCCGGTTCACGGGCCGCGAACCGGCCGCCTATGTCCAGCAGATACTGGGATATTACCGTAAGCTTTTGGAATATGGCATTACCATCGGCCATCACCTGCCGCAGGAGAAGGCCGGGAATCCCGTGCCAGCGGCAGTCACGGAAAAAAAGGCACCGCCCGTCGTGACCTGTCAGGATAAAGTCCTGACGGCAGCGGACTTGTATCCTTACGACAAGGGGACGGTCCTGCTCGTCGGGGCGCATACGGTAGTGACCTCTTTTGCCCGCGAAGCGGCTTTGAGCCGGGGCATTGAGATTCGTAGAACATGAGGAAAGGCAGGGGAGGACCTGTGGAAAAATCATTAGGGCTCATCGAAGTCCGGGGCATGAGCTGTGCCATTGAAGCGGCAGACGCCATGGTAAAAGCGGCGAATGTCGTCCTCGATGAACTCGAAGCGGCCCGCGGCAGCGGCATGATGACCGTCAAAGTCAGTGGTGATGTCGGTGCTGTCCGGGCAGCTGTCGAAGCGGGCAAGGCCACGGCCCTGTCCTATGGGGCACTGGTATCGGCTGATGTCATCGCCCGGCCCCATGAAGCGACAGGGGCCTGCTTCATCCACGCTCAGGGCGAAAAGGAGCGGCCTAATTTCTACGCCGCCTGCCCGGAACTGGATGAAACAGAAAAGCCGGGGCCCGCAGCGGCAGAAACGAAGCCTGTACCGGAAAAGACCCGGCGGACACGGCGGCCGCGGACGGCTGGGAAAGCAAAGAAAAGCGTAACGCCTGCAACGGAAGCGACGGCAGCGGATACGACGGCAGCGGATACGACGGCAGCGGAAACGCCTTCCGGACACAGCAGCGAAGATACATAGAAGGTATGGCTTATGAAAATAGCGAAAGTAACGGGTTCCGTCGTCTCGACGAAGAAAGAAGAAGGGCTGGTCGGCAGCAAGCTGATGATCGTCCGCTTTGAATCGAGTGACGGCGTACCCTATGGAAATGAAGAAGTCGCCGTCGATTATGTCGGTGCCGGTATTGGGGAAATCGTCCTCGTCGCCAGTGGTTCCGCCACTCGGACGACGGAAACGACGAAACTCAAACCCATCGACCTGGCCATCGTCGGCATCATAGATAATTTGAATTAAGGAGCGTCCATTATGGCAAACGAAGCATTAGGAATGGTAGAAACCAGAGGCCTCGTCGGTTCCATCGAAGCCGCCGATGCCATGGTCAAAGCAGCCAATGTATCTCTCATTGGCTATGAAAAAATCGGGTCCGGCCTGGTTACGGTCATGGTCCGCGGCGATGTCGGCGCCGTCAAGGCTGCCGTCGATGCCGGTGCGGCTTCGGCGAAAGTCGTCGGTGAAGTCGTTTCGGTCCACGTCATTCCCCGTCCTCATACGGATGTGGAAAAAATCCTGCCTCATCTGGCACCGGCTACTCCGTCAGCAGAATAAGGAATAGAGGGGGCATGAGCCATGTGTCAGGAAATGGCGACGATATTGACGGAAAAGATACTGGAAAGTGTCCAGCATTATGAAAATTTTAGGATTCCCATTGGCGTATCCAACCGGCACGTCCATGTTAGCCGGGCCGACTTGGACAGGCTCTATGGGAAGGACTACGCCTTGACCCGCAAGAGCGAGCTCGGCCAGCCGGGCCAGTTCGCTGCCAACGAAACGGTGACCCTGCAAGGGCCGAAGGGGACGTTTGAACATGTCCGTATCCTCGGTCCTGTGCGGTCACAGAGCCAGGTCGAAATCAGTAAGACCGACAGTTTCCGTCTGGGCGTCAAAGCGCCGATTGCCTTGTCCGGTCATCTCCAGGGGACGCCGGGGATTACCCTCATCGGTCCCAGGGGAACGGTCGACCTGCCTTGCGGTGTCATCATCGCCAAACGGCACATCCACATAACGCCGGCACAGGCCGCTGCCCGCCATTTGAAAGATGGCCAGATCGTCGATGTCGAGACCTTTGGCGAACGCCGGGGAATCCTGGGTGATGTCATCATCCGCGTATCCGATACGGCCGGCCTGGAAATGCACATCGACGTCGATGAAGCCAATGCCTGTTCTTTGAGCAATCACGATTACGTCATGATTTGTTCGGTATGATAAGGAGGGGCCGCCATGCTTGTAGAAAATCAAAAACTGGCTGAATTTGCGTCGCTGGTTTCATCGGGAGACGTGCGGCCCTTTGAAGGGCCGCTCAAGGTCGGTGTTGACTTGGGGACGGCAAATATCGTCGTCGCCGTGACGGACCAGGACAACCGGCCCGTCGCCGGTATGACGACCCATTCGACGGTCGTCCGCGACGGTATCGTCGTCGACTATGTCGGCGCTGTCCGGGCCGTGCGGACCATGAAGGCCGCCTTGGAAGAAAAATTGGGCGTCGCCCTGACCCAGGCGGCGACAGCGATTCCACCGGGTATCCTCGACGGCAACGTCCGTTGTATTGCCAACTGCGTCGAAGGGGCGGACCTGGAAGTAGTCAAAGTCATGGATGAACCGACGGCCGCAGCGGCTGTCCTGGGTATCCGTGACGGCGCCGTCGTCGATGTCGGCGGCGGGACGACGGGCATCAGCATCCTGCGCGATGGTAAGGTCGTCTATACGGCTGATGAAGCGACAGGCGGGACCCATATGACTCTGGTCCTGTCGGGATACTATGATATCGACCGGGCGGAAGCCGAAAAGATGAAAGTCGACGCGTCACAGGAGACTGCCGTCTTTCCCATCGTCTATCCCGTCGTCGAAAAGATGGCCTCCATCGTCAAAGGCTTCGTCACCGGCCGCGACGTGAAGGATATTTACATCGTCGGCGGTGCTTGTTGCTTCAGTGAATTTGAAAGTGTCTTTGAAAAAATCCTGCATATCCCGACGCACAAACCGAATGACTGCCTGTTTGTCACCCCGCTGGGCATTGCAGTAAACCAATAAACGGAGGTACAAGAGTTATGAGTACAACCATCGACCCCGTCGTCCTGCAGCAGTTGGTTGCCCAGGCCGTACGGCAGTTACAAAAAGAAGGACCGCAGGCAGCAGCACCGGCTGTTCCGGCAGTACATGATGAATACGGTGTCTTTACGACCATGGCCGATGCTATCGAGGCATCGGCTGCGGCTCAGCATACGCTGCTCTTCCAGTCGCCGTCACAGCGGCAGCAGTGGATCGACGTCATCCGCCGGACCTGCCTGGACAAGACCAATATGCAGATGATGTCGCGCATGGCCGTCGAAGAAACAGCCATTGGCCGTTATGAAGATAAAGTCATCAAGAATACCGCTGCCGCCCGCTATACGCCGGGCATTGAAGACCTGAAGACCGACGCCAGGACCGGGGAACACGGATTGGTCTTGTTTGAATACTGCCCATTCGGCGTCATCGGGGCCATTACGCCGACGACGAATCCGACAGAAACGATCATCAACAATTCCATCTGCATGATTGCCGGCGGCAATACGGTCGTCTTCAGTCCTCATCCGCGGGCTAAAAAGACGTCGATTTTCCTGGTCCAGCTCCTCAACAAAGCCCTGTATGAAGCCGGGGCACCGCTCAACTTGATTACCATGGTCCGGGAACCGTCCATCGAAGCGACGGATGAAATGATCAGCAATCCCAAAGTCCGCATGGTTGTCGCAACAGGTGGTCCGGGTATCGTCAAGAAAGTCCTTTCGTCCGGCAAGAAGGCTATCGGCGCCGGTCCGGGCAATCCGCCAGTCGTCGTCGATGAAACGGCCAATATCGAAAAGGCCGCCAAGGATATCGTCGATGGCAGTTCCTTCGATAACAATGTACCGTGCATCGCTGAAAAAGAAGTCTTTGCCGTCGATTCCATCTTCGATTATCTGCGCATCAATATGAAAGGCGCCGGGGCCTATGAAATCACCGATGCCGATACGATTGAACGCCTGTGGAAGCTTGTAGCCAATGAAAAGGGGACGGGGCCGAAAGTCGAATTTGTCGGCAAATCGGCGAAATACATCCTCCATCAGATTGGCATCGAAGTAGAAGATACGAAGAAGCTTATCATCATGGAAGTGGCCAAGGACCATCCTTTCGTCCAGACAGAAATGCTCATGCCCATCCTGCCTCTCGTCCGCTGCGATAACGTTGACCAGGCTATCGAGTGGGCTTATGAAGCGGAACACGGCAACCGCCACAGCGCCATGATGCATTCGACCAATATTGCCAAATTGAGCAAGATGGCCAAGCTCATGGAAACGACGATTTTCGTCAAAAATGGTCCGTCTTATGCCGGCCTGGGAATCGGCGGCCAGGGCTATCCGACCTTCACCATTGCCGGGCCGACCGGCGAAGGCCTGACCAGTCCGAAATCCTTCTGCCGTCTCCGCGAATGTGTCCTCAAGGATATGTTCAATATCCGTTAAAGGGAGGGATGGCTCATGGATATTTGTCAGATTGCGACGAAAGTCATCTCCGGCGAGCAAGCCCTGTCCGCATTCCAAGTCTATCGGACGGAACGGATTTTCATTTTATGCGACGGCTTCCTGACCCGGTCCGGGGCCATCGACTTCCTGACCCGCCAGATAGCTCCGACGAATCAGGTGCAGATTTTTGACGATGTCGTGCCGGATCCCCATCTCCACGGCGTCGCCAAGGCCATGGCGGCAGCTGTCGACTTCCAGCCGACGGTCCTCGTTGCCTTTGGCGGCGGTGCGGCCATCGATACGGCCAAGGCCCTGGTTTATTTTGCCAGCGGCGCCCATGCCTTTTCGCGGCCGCCGGTCTTCATCGTCATTCCCACGACGAGCGGGACCGGTTCGGAAATGACATCCTTTGCCGTCATCACTGACGCCGAAGAGAAGCGGAAAATCGCCCTCATCGACGATGTCATGTATGCCGATGTGGCCATTTTGGACCCGCAGCTGACCGTTTCTGTACCGCCGGCCATTACGGCCAATACGGGCTTCGACGTCCTGACTCATGCCATCGAAGCCTACGTCGCCAAGGGGGCAACGGACTTCACCGATGCCATGGCCTGCAAAGCCGTAGAACTGGCCTTGGAATATCTGCCCCGATGCTATCACTACGGCGCCAACCTGAAAGCCCGGGAGGCCATGTCCAATGCCTCGAATATGGCCGGCATCGCCTTTAATCTCGGCGGCCTGGGAATGGTCCACAGCATGGCCCACCAACTGGGTGGCATGTACCATGTCCCGCACGGCCTGGCTTGCGCTCTGGCCCTGCCTGCGGGCATCGCCTATAACAGCCGTGATGAAAAGACGGCGGCCCAATACGCCGACTTGACGTATAAACTGGGCCTGGCACCGCGGTCCCTGCCGGTACCACAGGCTGTCTGCCTGCTGCAGGGAGTCCTCAAGGCCCTCATGTCCGATATGGGAATGCCGCGGCGCATCGGTGAATTGCCGAAAGGTCCGGACCGCAGCACTTATAAACAGGCTATTCCCATGATGGCTGCCCACGCCATGGAAGACCGCTGTCTGCCGGGCAATCCGCGTCCTGTCGATGAAGGGACCTTTGAAGAACTCTTTGCATCACTTTATTAGCAGTCAGCAGCTAGCTGTTAGCAGATGGTTTTAAATTTTTTACCATTTGCTGCAAACTAAAAACTACAAACTCAAAAAGAGGCTGTCTTAATGCGACAGTGAGCTGCCCCCCAATAGTTAGACCAAAAATCTAACGATTGGGGGTCAGTTTTTTTATGGCAAAACACAGTTATGAATTTAAGAAAAAAATAGTGCTGGAATACTTGAGCAGTGACGAAGGGTGTACTTCTATTTCACGTAAATATGGAATGGCAAGTAGCAGCCAATTGCTAAAGTGGACTGCAGCCTACAAAGCATTTGGAGATGATGGATTGAAAAGATCCCGCTCTCGAAAAATATACTCTTTCAAAGAGAAACTTTCTGTGGTACAGTCTTACTTAACAAGCGAATTTTCATATCAGGAACTCGCCCTTCAAGTAGGAATCAACAATCCGACAATGATTGCCAGATGGGTCAATGAATTTAAAATAGCTGGGCCGGATGCATTACGGCCATATAGGAAAGGCAGGAAAAGAACTTTGAGCAAATCACGAACCAGCAAACCAGATACTCAGGAGCAGAAGCCAGTAGTCGACACCAGTGTGGAACATGTCCAGGAGTTAGAGGATGAAAATCTCAAACTCCGGATAGAGAATGCTTTTTTAAAAGAACTGAGGAGACTGCGTTTAGAGGACGAAGCAAAAACGAGAGGGTTGCAAAAATCATCTGCAGTCTCCGAGGATCATTCAAATTAAACGATCTTCTCTCCTATACGCAGATACCCAAGGCAACCTATATGTACTGGCAGAAACGGTTTGACCGTGAGAATCCCGATCAAGAACTAGAAGACAAAATACAGGAAATCCGTAGCCAGCATAAAGATTATGGCTATCGGCGCATGACCGGTGAATTAAAGAATCAAGGGTATTGCGTGAACAAGAAGAAAGTCCAACGTATCATGCAGAAACTAGGCCTTCAGGTAACATCCTTTACTCGAAAAAGCCGTAAATACAGCTCTTATAGAGGCAAGGTAGGAAACGTGGCTCCGAATCGGATACGACGTCGTTTTAACATGACTATTCCGCACCAGAAGATTACAACCGACACGTCAGAATTCAAATATTATGAAGTAGATACACAGGGACATCTGACCCTGCACAAGCTTTATCTGGATCCTTTCCTGGACATGTTCAACAATGAAATCATCAGTTATGGAATAGCGAAATATCCTTCAGCTAAAAGCATACTGGAAGCGCAGGCTGAAGCAATCAAAATCACGGCTGATTGTCCGTATCGAAGAACGTTTCACTCCGATCAGGGCTGGGCATATCAAATGAAAGCCTATACCCAGAATCTTAAAGAAGAACGAATTTTTCAGAGCATGTCTCGAAAGGGCAACTGTCATGATAACGCTGTCATGGAGAACTTCTTCGGCTTAATGAAGCAAGAAATGTATTATGGGGTGATTTACTACAGCTATGAGGAACTAAAAGATGCTATTGAACGATATATTAAATACTATAATGAGCAAAGAATCAAAGAGAAACTAGGTTGGAAAAGTCCTGTCCAATACAGAATTTTCCGACAGACAGCATAAAAAAGTAACGAGACAGTAAAAACAGTCTCGTTACCAAGGTCTAACTTTTTGGGGTCACATCACAGCTTCTTCTTCTACAAACTGCAAAGAGAACGGGATATCTCATAAAGCGTCTAATGAAGAAAAGCCGTAAAGGGGCGCTGTGTGTTCCAGGATTTCCTGGTTCAGATTGCGGTCCGCTTTTTTTAGGTTCTGCATGTGCGCCCATAGGGAATACAATGTCGGCAGGGAGTAGGTCATAAGCTCCCCTGCCGTATAGGTTTCAAAAGAAGTTTCGCCGGGAGCGGCCTGTGTTTGACGGATCGGGCGCCCTTTGCGGACGATATTGGGATAGGCTATGGCCGTTTCCGTCATCCAGTGGATCTGCTGGTGCAGTATCTGATGGACGAGCTGCCGTTTTTCCATGCTCACGGCTGGCAGGTCGGCCTGGATGAGCTGGAATTCATCGGCATGGGTCCAGGCCATCATATAGCCGTATTTTTCGGTCATGATATTGCGCCCGTCTTTTTTCGTGGCCAGCAGGTCCTGATAGTATGAAGTCAATGTCGCTTCATCCCAGGCGGCGAACTGGCTCAGGCGCATGATAGTGAAGGTCCTTTCGTCGTCCTGGCAGGCTGCCCGGCCATGGCGGTTGCGGACTTGCTGGAACATAGGCCATTCCAGGGCCAGGATTTGTTGTATCAATTCGTCTTTTTTCACGATTATCTCTCCTTAGTATAGTTGTAAAGCCGGCAGATTCCGCAGGGATTCGTCGGCGATGTGAGATAGAATGGCAGGAGTATAGGCCAGGAGAAAACTATCTGTCCCGCTTGCCAGTCCCTGCTGCTGCCATTCCTGACGGACGTCGTCACAGATGTCTTCCATGAGGGCGATAGAGACGGCCGCATCTGTTGTCGCAGCAAGGATGGCGATTTTCTCATACATCTTTGGCAAGATGGGCAGGATTTGCAGACCGTGATGGGCCCATTTGTAGAAGGGCATGTATTTTTTATTGAGCAGATACGTCATGGCTGTTGCCGCTTTGATGAATTCGCAGCGGGCCCAGCAGGCGGCGACGATTTCCTGCCGGTCCAGGCAGCGCTTGTAATTGTATTGGCCGCTCTGGGCCATCTTGGCGGCGTAGAAGGCGATTTTCTTCAAGTATACTTCTTGGGGATAAAAGGCCAACAGGGACTGGCGGATGGCAGAGAATCGGCCTGTCGGATCGGTAAATACCTGGCCGTTCGTTGCTTTGGACAGAAAGGTTTCGGGGATGCGGATCCATTCGGCCAGTGTTTCCGGAGCCCTCGACAAGCCGATGAAAGAGCGATAGAAGTCGGATATACGCCAAACGCCGACGCGCCCTTTGCCGCCGGATGTTTCCCGGCGCCGGAAGCCACGGAATTCCTGGGGCAGGGCAGCGTAGGCCTTTTGCAGGGCCTGGCCAAAGGTGGCATAGTCTTCGTTGGACAGCCATAGGCAGAATGACGGGCCCCAGTCGTGGTCGCGGGAGATTTCATCGTCGAAGCCGAGACATTCCGAGACTTCGCCGACGAGGCCCGTGGCGATATGGTCCCAGACGGCAGCGAATTGTGATTGCAAAGCCGGACGCCCGACTTCTTCATAGTAGGCCCGGCAGAGGTCCAGGCCGAAGCCCGTCGCCGACGGTGCCGATGGTACTGACTGGGGCGTGTGGCAGGCCAGACAAGGCACAATACTATTCAGTTATGCCGATTTTAGCACTATTTTGTCACCTTTCGTACACGGCATTTTGCCGTTGGCCAGAGATTTACAGCCTGCTGTGACGGCAGGAAACATGGTATATATTATGACCGGGCCTGCACAGTTCTGTTACAGCTATCGTGGAATGCTATCTTTTTCTTTATTGAGAAGCTATAATGAAATAGAAATAGGCGGCTGCTATCTTTTGGCTTGCAAATAGCTGGCAGCGGCTCCTCAAGAAAGAAGGATGATTTTTGTTGCAATATATATGCAGGTCTCTCGATTGTGTTATAATGGCAGAGGAGGCGGGGAAAATGGGCCAATTCGTCAATGCGGACGGAGAACGGTGCAGTGTCGATCAGATCGTCAGGAACTTATTGAAGGAAGACGTGACCTATGAATTCATTGCGCACGTTGCCCAATGCCCGTTGGAAACGGTGAAACGCATTGCCGCTAAACAAAAAAAGCAATAGGGAGTGATTCGTTTGAAGATTTTAGTTGTCATGGATGTCGATGCAAAACAGAAACAGTGGCTGGAAACAGCTGCTCCGGAAGCGGATTTTTGCTATTGTCCCGGTGATGGGACCCAGGCCGGCAAGGCGCTGGATGAAGCGGACGTCATCATTGGCAATATCGCTCCTGACCTGGTGAAGAAGGCCTCGCAGCTGCAATGGCTCCAGCTCAACAGTGCCGGTGCCAACGAATACTGTAAGCCCGGTATCCTGCCGGCCGGCGTCACCTTGACCAATGCGACCGGTGCCTATGGCCTGGCCTTGTCGGAACACATGCTGGCCCAGACACTGGCTATGATGAAGAAACTCTATCTTTACTATGACAATCAGCATCAGGCCCTGTGGCACGACGAAGGGCCGGTCACATCCCTCTACGGCGCGACGGTCGTCGTCGTCGGTTTTGGCAATATCGGCCGCAACTTCGGCCAGCGCGTCAAGGCCATGGGGGCACACGTCATCGGCTTGCGCCGCCGTCAGGGTGCCGTACCGCCGGAGGCTGACGAAATGGGGGATATGACCCATTTCAATGAATACCTGGCGAAAGCGGATATCGTCGCTTCGTGCCTGCCCGATACGCCGGAAACGTATCATATCTATGACGCCGCGCGCTTTGCGGCCATGAAGAAAGGCGCTTATTTCGTCAATGTCGGCCGCGGCACCAATGTCGACCAGGCCGCTTTGCAGGAAGCCGTCGCCCAGGGCCATCTGGCCGGCGCTGCCCTGGATGTCACCGACCCGGAACCGCTGCCGTCGTCGGATCCCTTGTGGAGGACGCCGGGCATCTACATTACGCCGCACATCTCCGGCGGCTATCATCTCCAGGCGACACACGACTACATCGTCCGCATCGCCGCAGATAATCTCAAACGCTACCGGGCCGGCGATCCTCTGGAAAACATCGTCGACCTCATGACCGGGTATAAAGCATGAGAAAATGGCTTGTCACTAAGCGACAAGCCATTTTTTTAGGGGCTAGTGGTTAGCGGATGGTTTTGAATTTAAAGTCCTCTCTGCGAACTACAAACTCTCTGTACTACACTTATAGAGTAAAAGGAATCTAGCCCCTAACCCCTAGCCCCTAGCCCCTAACCACTAACCACGGGCTTGACGATGGTGCCGGTTTTCCGGCAGGTGACGCGGCCGCTGGTCGTGTCGGTCAGGCTGGCGGCAAAGGCGTCGCTGTCGCTTTGCGGGACTTCCATGGTGAAGGTCACATCGGCGGCGAAATCCCGGCCGGTAATGGTGCCGCCGTGGTCGGGGACGAAGCGTTCCATCGTGCTGACCAGGGGATAGGCGACAGTCGCCGTCAGGATCGTGAAGGGCGTATAGACGGCGATATCCGCGGCTTCCAGGGCCAGGGCGGCAGCGTGGCTGTAAGCCCGGATAAGGCCGCTGGCGCCGAGCTTGATGCCGCCGAAATAACGGGTGACGATGATGGCCGTATTGGTCAGGCCCTGCTTCTTGAGGACTTCCAGGATAGGACGGCCTGCCGTACCGGCCGGTTCGCCATCGTCGCTGGAGCGCTGGAAACGGCCGTCCGGCCCGACCTGGTAGGCCGAGCAGTTGTGGCGGGCATCCCAGTATTTCTTTTTCATTTCCTCGATGAAGGCTGCCGCCTCGTCTTCGGACTTCACTTCACAGACCGTCGCGATGAAGCGGGACTTCTTGATGACATATTCAGCGTCGGCCCGGCCGTAGACCGAGCGGATGAGAGATTCCATAACACACATCGTCCTTTACATTTTTCTTCCATCATACCATGGTTTAGTGGCTCGTGGCTAGTGGTTCGTGGCTCGTAGGGGCTCGCACGTGGCGAGCCCGCCAGGCATATGTGAGATACTTGTGAATCGGATTTGCATGAACTTTAAATTTAAATCCATCCGCTAACTGCTAACCACTAACTGCTAACCACTCAAAAAGAGGCTGTCTTAATGCGACAGCCTCTTTTTGTAACACTTTATTTTTTGCCATTGATATTCAATAATGTTTTAATGGCCTCCTGTTTTTCCGGCGGCAAGGCGTGGATGGCCCGGATGATGTGGCTGTCGTCTTCGGTGATGGAAGCACAGAAGTCGCAGCTGTTGCCGTGCTCTTCACTGCCTTTGCAGTACATGCCCGGCCGGCCGACGAGGATACAGATGGGAATCTGGAAAAAATCAGCCATTTTCAGGAGTACTGAAATATCCGGTGAATAGAGGCCTGTTTCCCAAGAATAGACGGCTTGTTTGGACATGCCAAAGAGGGCACCGAAAGCCGTCTGGGTTAAGCCCTTTTTTTTGCGATAATATCTAATTTCTTGTCCTAAAGTCATGCGCGTTCACTCTTTCTGTACACAATAGTCTCTGTTGTACACATTCAATTTCGTATACTATACAACACAATGTAATATACACTAATCATTATAATATGGATGATAAAAAGCGTCAACCGTATGATTCTAAGAACTTGCAAGCATTATGCTTAAAAATGTATAATATTGGGACAAAAAACGATACTTAAATTAAGAAAAATATTGATAAAACATAGAGATTTATACAGAGTATAGAATAAAAAACTATTTATGGCTGAAAAAGGCACGAATCAGGCGGACCAGGCTTTCCTGGTCGGCAGCGCCCATCAGTTCCCGGCACGAGTGCATGGCCGTAATGGGGATGCCGATATCCATGGCCCGCAGGGGGAGATTGGCTGAGAGCAGGGAACCCAAGGTCGAGCCGCCGGGGATGTCCGACCGGTTCATGAATACCTGATAGGGGATATCATTTTCACGACAGAGGGATTTGACGACAGCTACGGCAGCGGCGTCCCCGGCATAGCGCTGGCTGCTGGCAATCTTCAGGGCGACACCGCACCCCATGACGGGCTGGTTGGTGACGTCGCATTTTTCCGGTACGTTGGGATGGATGGCGTGGGCCACGTCGACAGAGAGCATGAAGGCCCGGGCCAGGTCGGCCGAGAAGTCATCGTCCGTCAGGCCGAAGGCGTGGTAGATGCGGCGCAGGATGTCCGGCAGGACGTGGGAGTCCGCTCCTTGTTTCGTCTGGCTGCCGACTTCTTCGTTGTCGAAGAGGGCGACGACGTTGAGGCCGTCGGAAGCGGCTGTTTCAGCGAGGCCCGTCAGGCAGGCCAGGACCGACGTCAGATTGTCCAGGCGCGGCGACGATACGAATTCATCGTGCCAGCCCAGGCGGCAGCCTTCTTCATAGGGATAGACCGTCAGGTCCCAGGACAGGATGGCTTCGGGCAGGCAGCGGCATTTTTCCGACAGGAAATCGAGGAAGAAATGGTCCGTCAGTTCGCGCTGGTCCAGGCCCATGAGGGGCAGCAGGTCTTTCTGCGGGTTGAGTTCGACACCTTCATTGGCCCGGCGGTTCATGTGGATGGCCAGACGGGGAATGGTTAGGATCGGCCTCCCTGCGTCGACAAGGCGGATTTCCGGCTGGAAGGCATCGCTGCCCTGGAGGGCCACGGTCCCGGCGAGGGACAGGGGACGGTCGAGCCACGATTCGCGCAGCAGGCCGCCGTAGACTTCGGCGTTCAGCTTGAGGTAGCCGTGCTGGCGGATTTCCGGCCGATATTTTATTCGCAGACAGGGGAAATCCGTATGGGCCGCACTCAGGCGCAGGTGGCGGCGCACATCGGAACCCGTGCGGAAGGCGATGAGGCCCGAATCATAGAGGGGGACGTAATAGGCACCGTTCGGCGCCAGCTGCCACGCTTCGGACAGGGACAGGGCCTGGAAGCCGGCCCGGTCGAGATAATCCCGGCTGGCCTGGACCGTATGGTACGGCGACGGGCTGTGATGGATAAAATTCAATAAGTCCTGGATATAATCATAAGTCATGGAGGTCATCCTTTCTGACGAGATAGGTCGGTTGTTTCAATAGTAGTTCTTATTATATCATATATATAAGATTCTATGGAATGATATGTTTTTTTGCGGCTTCCTGGCCAGCCATGGTATAATAAAAAGGATTTTATTTTTTTGAAGGGACGCTTATGGATTTACACGTAATCTGTCAATTTTTAGGAAGGATCGCCTGGGCCCAGGCCGGCGTCATGGGCCTGCTACTGCTCATGGCCCTGGCTTTCGCCGAAGACAGCTGGCCGGCCTTTATGGGCACCATGGCCGTCTGTGCCCTGGCGGGCTGGGCTTTCCTGCGCTATGGCCACGTGCGGACGAAGAAACTGACCATGCGCGAAGGCATTGCCATCACCGGCATGGGCTGGCTCCTGGCGACTTTTTTGGGGATGCTGCCCTATTGCCTCGGCGGCTACCTGAACTATTTCGACGGCCTGTTCGAGAGCATTTCCGGCTTTACCGGGACCGGGGCGACAGTCATTCCCGACTTGGAGGTCCTGCCCCAGAGCCTCCTTTTCTGGCGCAGCCTGACCCACTGGCTCGGCGGCCTGGGCATCGTCGTCATCTTTATCGCCCTGCTGCCGGAAGCGGGCCAGTCGACGGTCTACATGTACAACGCCGAATCGACGGGGCCCACGCGGGAGCGGGTCCTGCCCAGGCTCCACGATATGACCCAGGTCCTGTTCCGCATGTACATGGCCTTCACGGCGGCGGCCTTCGTCATCTTCCTGCTCTGCGGCATGGATTTCCTCGGCGCCCTGAACCACGCCTTATCGACGGTCTCAGCCGGCGGCTTTTCCACGTACAACGCCAGTGCGGCTCACTTCGAGAGCCCGGCCGTCGAAGCCTGGATGACCTTCTTCATGATCCTCACGGGCGGCAACTACGGCCTGTACTACCAGGCCTGGCAGAAGGGCTGGCACGTCCTGCGGCGCAATACGGAATTCAAGGCCTACCTGCTGATCATCGCCGTGGCGACAGTCCTCATCGGCCTCAACCTCATGGACGGCTTCGACGTATCGGCGCCGACAGCCCTGCGCTATTCGTCGTTCCAGGCGGCGTCCATCGCGACGACGGGCTTCGTCTCGGCAGACTACGACCGCTGGCCGCCCTTTTCCAAAGGCATCCTGCTGATGCTCATGATTTCCGGAGGCTGTGCCGGTTCGACGGCAGCGGGCCTCAAAGTCTCTCGCGTCGTCATCATGGTGCGCTACATCTGGCAGGCAGCCAAAGCCAAACTCCATCCCCATCAGGTCTGGGGCCTGACCATCAACGGCCACCGCGTCGGCGACGATACGGTCGTCCGGGCGGCCCAGTTCTGCTTCCTCTACCTGATGTTCATCGCCCTCTGGGCCCTGCTGCTGACCTTTGACGGCATCAATACCTTCGACGCTATCGGCATCAGCGTGTCCACCATGGGCTGCATCGGCCCGGCCTTCGGCATCACCGGTGCGACCTGTACCTATGCCGAACTCTCGGTCTTCTCCAAATCCATCCTCTGCCTGTCCATGCTCCTGGGACGACTGGAAATGTTCACCCTCCTGGTCATGCTGCGCAAGAGCTTCTGGAAGTCCAGGAGCAGCTGGTAAATGAGAGAAGGATTAAATTTTGCCGAATTCGATTAAAGGACGATTAAATTTTCGAAAAGGGGTTAAAAAATAGGGCATACTATACATATAGATTCTTACAGTATATGTATAGGAGGGATTGTCATGAAGAAATTCGTAGTTTTGGCCCTGATTTTGGCGGGCGTGGCCCTGTTCCAATTCGCCCCTGACTTTGAAAATGCTTTTAGTGAGCCACCGCCGGCCGTAGAAGAGCCATTGCCGGAAAAAGCCTTTGTCTATGTCACGGGAGCCGTTAAGAATCCTGGCCTCTATGCGCTGAAAACGGGGAAAACGGCTGGCGAAGCCGTAGAAGCAGCTGGCGGCATGATTGCCTATGCCGATACGGGAGCCGTCAATTTAGCAGACCGCGCAGAAGACGGTGCCCATATCCACGTGCCCTATGATTTCCAGGGGATTCCCGAAAATCCGGCGGAAGCCGGCAAGGTATCTTTGAACCGAGCCGATGAGAAAGCCCTTACGGACCTGCCCGGCATCGGACCGGCTATGGCGGCTAATATCATCGCTTATCGCCAGGAACACGGCTCTTTTGGCAGTATCGAAGAACTACAGAAGGTCAAAGGCATCGGTCCGGCGAAGTTCGCCAAGCTGAAAGATTTGGTGTGCTTATGATGGGAAAGGTTAAACCGGAATGGGTCAGCCTGTCCCTGGTCCTGGCATTGGCTGGAGGCATTTCCCTGGCAGATGCGCTCTCTTTGGCTTTGAGCCTTTGGATTTCCTTGTTCCTGCTGTCTTTGCTGGGACTATTCTTTTTCCGGTCCCGCAGTCGTATTGCCCTGGTTGTCTGTCTGGTCCTGGCGGCTCTCAGTCTGGGCGCTGGCCGTCTCCAGCTGGAGGCGGAGCGCTACGAGGCCCTGCCGCATCAGGCAGCAGGCGCCAGGCTGACCGTGGAAGGGACACTGCAAGAACGGCGTAGTACCTATACGAATGAAAAGAAACGGGTCGGACGGTACATCATGCAGGTCCGGCGCTATGCCTATGACAGGGAAGCGGACGTACAGCCTGGGAAAGGCTGTATCTATGTGACTTTGCCGGAACCGCAGGTCGTAGGCAGTACGGTTGTCGTCACTGGCGACAGCCGGCCTTTGACATACTATAAAAATGACGGCATGTACGACGCCCTCCATCGCGACCGGGAAAAGGCGATTTACTTGCGGCTGTTTGCCGATGATGGGGAAAAGGTAGCCGTGACGGCTCCGCCAGGTCGCTGGGAGACCTTTTTGCAGGATCTGCGCCAGGCCCTGACCGGGCGTTATGAGGCTGTTCTCGGTAAATCTTATGCGCCTCTGCTGGCCAGTCTGCTCTTTGGCGGCCATTACGAGGACTTGCCACCAGGGCTGCTGGAATCGTTCAGTACGACCGGGCTGATTCATATATTGTCCGTTTCCGGGTCTCACGTGGCCTTGCTGCTGGCTGTCATCCAGCTCATGGGCCGCGCCCTGGGATTGCGGCCGCGCAGCTTGTGCTGTATTTCTGTGAGCTTTCTCTTCCTATACGGCGCGTTGTCGGATTTTTCGTCGCCTGTCGTCCGGGCGTCTCTCATGGGGGCCGCCAGTGCCTTCAGTCTGACGGCGCGGCGCGAATACCTGGCCGGTCATGCCCTGGCCCTGGCTATGGCCGGGATGCTGCTTTACAGCCCATACCTTTGTTTTGATTTGAGTTTCCGCCTGTCCTGTGGTGCCTCGGCAGGCATTATTCTCTTTCAGCGGCCCGTAAGCTCCTGGTTTGCGGGTCTGCCTTCGTTTCTGCGGGATTGCCTGACTGTCTGTGTGGCAGCCCAGATTCTGGTCGTGCCCCTCTTGTTTTCGGCGTTCTTTTCTTTTCCCGTCTATTCTCTGGTTGCCAATGTCCTGGTCGCACCGGTCTTGGACCTGGTCATGGTCCTCGGCCTGTTGGCGTCGGTCCTGTCCCTATTGTGGGGCAGCGCTGCCGATATGGTGTTGTGGCTCATCAAGCCCTTGCTGGCCCTGGCCCTGAAGGGCAATGCCTTCATCGCCGCCCTGCCGGGGAGCCGCTTCTGGGCCGGTCAGCCGTCGAAGTGGGCCTGTCTGGCCTGGTATCTGGCTGTAGTCTTTGTCTTTTGCCCCTCTTTTCGCAGGCGCATGGGTCCGCCCTTGCTGGTCTGTCTGGCAGCGGCCTGGTTCCTGCGGCCATCCGGGCCGGGTGTCCTGGTCCTCGATGCCGGACGGGACCAGGTGACGGCTGTCATTCATGAAGATAAATCGGCCGATATATGGTATAATAAGTCTAACTTCGCCAATCCCGACCAGGCAGCTGTCGTCGTGACGCCGGCTTTGAGGGCTCATGGCGTCTTCCGGCTCCGCCAGTGCCGTGTCGATGGCGACGGGGCGGATCATACGCTGGCCTTGCTGCGGCGGGATTTTACCTTCCTGTCCGGGACGGGGAGCGGCGATGTGCCTTTTCGCTGTCTGGCGTCGGTGGCCAGGCCTTTTCCGGCAGGACCGCTTTGTCTGGAATTCCGGTCCCTGACGGGCTGGAATGGCCGGGATTTCCCCGTATCGGCCATGGCGACCATTGTCTATGGCTCGCGCCGCAGCGATGAAGCCCTGATAGAGTGGGGCGAGACGGCGGCCGGTTACGGTGTGCCTTGTTTTTCGCCATCCCGGGACGGCCAGGTCCGTCTGTACCGCTGGCGGGGGCAGTGGCGCATTTCTACGTTTAATGAGGAACAGTCATGGAATATAAGAAACATATAATGATTATTTATGGGACAGAACCGTATGTCATGGAAGAGAGTCGGAAGCGGTTCCTGGCGGCTGCCCACGAGCGGGCCGGCGGGGAAGCCGAGGTCCAGTCTTTCCAGAAGGATGCTGTGGCGGCGACGGTCGTCGAATCCTTCCAGGGGTCGAGTCTCTTTAGCAGTGGGACGGTCACGATTTGGTATGACTGTCCCTTTCTGCCGCTCAAGCGCGGCGGCCGGTCGCGGAGCAAGCTCACCAAGGATGAGCAGTGGTTCCTGGACGAGGCCCGGCGGCTCAGCGACGAGAACAGTCTTTTGTTCTATAGCAAGGGCAAGATGGATACGGGCAGTGCTTTTTTCAAGGCCCTGAAGCCCATGGCCGACGTCGTGGCAGCCGAAGCGGTGACGGAAAAGACGGTCATGCCTTATGTGACGGACTATTTGAAAGGGAAGGGCAAGCGCCTGACCAGCCGGGCCGTGGCCTATTTGCGGGCCCTGTTCCAGACCTGGGGCGATATTTCGTTGCTCTATGTCTTTTCGGAGCTGGAGAAATTGTGCATCACCGTGCCCGACAGCAGGAAAACTGTCGATGTGACCGATTTGCAGGACCTCTTTGCCGGGACGATGGAAAAGAATCTCTTCACCTTTATGGATGAATTTTTGCGGCGCAATGGAGAAAAGACCCTGCCTTTTTTGGAAGGCCTTTTCAGCCGGCAAGATGCTTTTTTGAAGAATACGGGCTATATGCTGTCGCGCCTGCGCCTGCTCCTGGCCTATAAGGAATTGCGCCGGGCCCATGCCGGCCAGCACCAGTGTGAACAGATCCTGCAGACCATCAATAAGGGCCGCAGCGTAAAATATGTCTTATACCACTTGCAAAAAGTGGCATCTTATTGGAAAATAGAAGAGTTGGAAAGTTGTATTTGCCAAATTTTTACGCTCCAGCTCCATATCCGCCGCGGCACGGCGTCGCCGGCTGATATGGGACCCCTTATTTGTTTGTATTGTAGGTAGGGGCCGCAGGGGAGAACCTCTCAGTCAGCTTCGCTGACAGCTCCCCTATGAGGGGAGCCAGGGCGTTTCGCAATGGCATTTACACAAACTACACAGAGAGTTCCCCTATGAGGAGAGCCAGGGGCGATTGAAATATAGAGAAAAGGTAGGTTAGAATGTGACTGACGAAGAACGAGCACGGAAAGAACGGATGAAGGAATATCGCCGGCGGTACCGGGAAAAGCATGGATTGCCTCCGGAAAAGGACACGCCGTCCTGGAAGAAGCGGGCTGCTGTTGTCTTGGCCTTGTGTGTGATTGGTTTCGGCGGCTTTTTTGCGGGCCAGAGCAAGGCGGAACAGATGGTGACCCTCAATGGGCAATCTATTGCCGATATGACTGATGACGAGATCACCAATTATCTCGATCTCCACGAGAAGGAAGCAGAAGACCGCAAGCTGCGCCTGGCCGCGGACGGCGTCGATGTGACGCTGGACCTGAACGAACTGGGAGCCAAGTTGGACCGCAGCTATATCGATGATGAACTTCATCTCGTCGGCCGCCGGGGCCTGCCCTGGCAGCGCGTGGCCGATGTGGTGACGACGCTCACGCAGGGCAAGGATGTGCCCCTGGCCATTGCCGTCGACGATGAGAAATTGGATAAGGCCCTGGCTGACGTCCACGATAAGTACGATAAGGACCCGCAGAATGCCTATGCCTATGTCAAGGACGATCAGAAGACCGTCGCCATTGAAGATGCCAAGGACCGCATCGTCATCAACACGGATAAGCTGAAAAATGCTGTGACGGCCGAACTGCATACGGGCAGGACGGACACGCTGGACGTTCCCGTAGACAGCCGGGAAGGGGCGGACATCAAGGCCGACGACCTCAAGGATATCGACACGGTCTTGTCGTACTATACGACCCATTTCGACGATACCAACCCGGACCGCAACGTCAACATCCGCCTGGCCCAGAAGCGCCTCAACCACGCCGTCGTCATGGCCCAGAAGGATTTCTCCTTCAATAAGTATGTCGGCACGCGGACACCGGACAAAGGCTATAAGCAGGCACCGTCGTATTTTGAAAACAAGCTCGAACAGTCGACAGGCGGCGGCGTCTGCCAGGTCAGTACGACCCTGTTCAATGCGGCTTTGCGGGCCGGCCTGTTCATTGCCAGCCGGGAACCGCATTTCGCCCCGGCCGCTTATGTGCCCGTCGGCATGGATGCGACTGTCGCCGATGACGGCCTGGATTTTGCCTTTACCAATCCGTTCCAGCATCCGGTCTGCGTCTATACCGTCGCCGGTCAGAATACGGTGACGACGTATATCCTGGGCAATCACGCCGATACGTGCAGTGTGTCCTTTGAAACGACGCATCTCCAGAACCTGCCTCATAAGGTCATCAAGAAGCACGACGACAGTGTGACCGAAGATAAGCGCAAGCAGGAAGGCTACGACGGCCATGACGTGACTATCCGCCGGACCGTGGCTTACAGCGACGGCGACCGCCATGTCGATACCATCGAGTCTCATTATGAACCGAATGATGAAATCATCCTCACGCCCGGCGACGACAGCGAAGAAGTCGTCAGCACGGCCGACCTGGAACCGCAGGACCCGCTCCTCAACGCACCGCACGACATGATGGACTTCAATGTCCCGTCGCCCGATGCGGTCGATACGGCCGATGAGGAGTAACTCATCGGTTCATGTAGTAGGGGCTCGCACGTGGCAAGCCCGTCAGGTCATGACGGTAAGAACCGGCAGGACGGCTGCTGAAACGGACCGCTGTAGAGGGTGAGTCCGTTTGGATTTTGTAGGAATTTCACCAACAGGCAGCGAATGTTCCCACACTGTGTGCGACAGGCGTCCCACGTGGACGCCCCTACCCATGGATGGGAAGCAGGGGAGGCCTGTAGGGGCCGTCCCAGTTCAGTGGTTAAAATTTAAAGCCATTGTCTGCAAACTCCAAACTATAACGTAAAAGGGACTGCGCATGGTGGTAAAAACTTTGTGCGACAGGCCCGCTTATAGAAAGGAAAATATATGAAAGTCTGGCATATTGTTCCTAAAAATGATATTTTGATCCCCGTCGACGGCGGGCGGTCGGTGACGGTCGCTTCGATTGCGGCCGATCTGGCTGGTCATGCCTGGCATGTCCGGACGGAATCGCCTTATGCCATCGGCGATATGGATCTTCTCCGCGACCGGGTCAGCCGGAAATTGGGCCTGGACGGGACGGTATCGGTCGAACACCGGGTGACGTCGGTCTTTCACGGCGGCGATATGTCCCTGGCCGTGCCCGACAATGACCCGCTGCGCCAGGTCGCCGATATTTCCACTGATGATATGGAAGGCTACGGGATTCCTCATGAAGACTGCTACGATTCCATTTACGATGTGGACGACGAATTGTACGCCGATGAAGATTACAAGAAGGCCTGCCAGTCGGCATCTCAGCCCGGTACGGGCAGTACCAGGACGGGCGGCAAGGCCAGCGGCACCAAGACCGGCGGCGACAGCCGGGTCTGGATGGGCCGGGCCTTTGGCGGCGATGCCGTCGCCATCAACGACGTCCTCGGCGAGGAACAGAACGACGTCATCCTCAAGGGAAAGGTCGTCAAGGTCGAGTTCCGGGAACTCAAGTCGAAGCGCATCCTCCTGACCTTCCAGATGGCCGACAGCACCAACGGCATTTCGGCCAAGAAGTTCCTCGACGTCAGCAATCAGGGCGGAGGCGGTAAGTTCCGCCGCAAGAACACGCTGACGCCGGAAGAATACGACAACCTGGTCAAGAAGCTCAAGCCCGGCGTCTACGTCCGGGTCCACGGCAATATCCAGTACGATAATTACCAGAACGACTACGTCCTCATGGCCTACGACATGATGGAAGCCGACGGCGGCACAGTGGAACGGGAAGACCACAATCCCACGCCGCGCGTCGAACTCCACCTGCATACGGTCATGAGCGACATGGACGCCCTGATCACGGTCAAACAGCTCATCAAGACCATCAAGAAGTGGGGCCATCCGGCCGTTGCCGTCACCGACCACGGCGTCGTCCAGTCCTTCCCGCTGCTCCAGGAAATCTCGACGGACAAGACCAACAACGTCAAGGTCATCTATGGCATGGAAGGCTATCTCTTCGATGACAAGATCGACCAGTCGTACCATATCATCATCCTGGCCAAGAACCAGATCGGCATCCGCAATCTCTATAAATTGGTCAGCATTTCCCATTTGAAATATATCTACCGCGGCCGGCCGCGCATCCCCCGGGCGGTCCTGTCGGAATACCGCGAAGGCCTCATCCTGGGCTCGGCTTGTGAAGCCGGCGAGCTGGTCCGCTCGATGGTCCAGAAGAAGCTGCCTTATGAAGAATTGAAGAAAATCGCATCGTTCTACGACTATCTGGAAATCCAGCCGCTCACCAACAACGGCTTCCTCGTCCGCGAAGGCTTCGTCGCCGATGAAGAAGGCCTGCGCGACATCAACCGGACGATCCTCAAGCTCGGCGATGACCTGGGAAAATTGACCGTCGCCACCTGCGATGCTCATTTCATGAATCCCGAAGACAAGATTTACCGGGAAATCCTCATGACCGGCAAGGGCTTCAAGGATGCGGAATTCCAGCCCGACCTCTACCTGCGCACGACCGACGAGATGCTGGCTGAATTTGCCTACCTCGGCGAGGAACGGGCGCGTGAAGTGGTCATTACCAACCCCAATAAGATCAACGATATGATCGACGACTGCCGGCCGGTGCCGAAGGAAACGCTCTATTTCCCGCAGATCGCCGGTTCGTCGGAAGCACTGAAGAACATGTGTTATAAAAAGGCCCATGAAATCTACGGCGACCCGCTGCCGAAGATCGTCGAAGACCGATTGGAAGAAGAGTTCACGTCCATCCTGGGCCACGGCTTCGGCGTCCTCTATTACATCGCCCACAAGCTGGTCAAGCACTCCAACGACGACGGCTACCTCGTCGGCTCCCGTGGGTCTGTCGGCTCGTCCTTCGTGGCGACTATGTCGGACATTACCGAAGTCAACCCCCTGCCGCCGCATTATGTCTGCCCCAAGTGCCAGTGGAGCGAGTTCTTTACGCACGGCGAAGTCGGCGGCGGCTTCGACCTGCCCGACAAGGTCTGCCCGAAGTGCGGCACGCCGCTCCACAAGAACGGCCACAACATCCCGTTCGCTATCTTCCTGGGCTTCGACGGCGACAAGGTCCCTGATATCGACCTCAATTTCTCCGGTGAATACCATCCGAAAGCCCATAAGTACACGGAAGAACTCTTCGGCAAGGATAACGTCTTCCGCGCCGGGACCATCGGTGCCGTCAAGGACAAGACGGCTTATGGCTACGTCATGAAGTGGGCCGAAGCCAAGAGCATCAAGGTCAACGACGCTTATGTCAACAGCCTGGTCGCCGGCTGCACGGGCATCAAGAATACGACAGGCCAGCATCCGGGCGGCGTCATGGTCATTCCCCGCGATATGGACGTCCATCATTTCACGCCCGTCCAGTATCCGGCCAACAAGAAGGACAGCGGCATCATTACGACCCATTTCGATTATCACTCCATCGAAGGCCGTCTGGTCAAGCTCGATATCCTCGGCCATGATGATCCGACGGTCATCCGTATGCTCGAAGATATGACCGGCATCAAGGCGACGACCATTCCCTTTGATGACCCGGCGACGCTGAGCCTGTTCAGCTCGACCAAGGCCTTGGGCGTGACGCCGGAAGAACTGGGCTCGAAAGTCGGCAGCCTGGGCATCCCGGAATTCGGCACGTCCTTCGTCCGCCAGATGCTCGTCGATACCAAGCCCAAGACCTTTTCCGAACTGGTCCGTATTTCCGGTTTCTCCCACGGCACCGACGTCTGGCTGAACAATGCCCAGGACCTGATCACGTCGGGTACGGTCCCCCTGAAGGAAGCCGTCTCGACGCGTGACGACATCATGAACTATCTCATCCAGCACGGCATCAAGCCCAAGACGAGTTTCAAGGTCATGGAAAATGTCCGTAAGGGCAAGGGCATCGACAAGCTCAATAAATTGGGCCAGAAGACGACGGACTACGAAGGCGAGCTCAAGGCCGGCCACATTCCGCAGTGGTTCATCGACTCGTGCCACAAGATCGGCTACCTCTTCCCGAGGGCCCATGCCGTGGCCTACGTCATGATGGCCTTCCGCATCGCCTGGTATAAGATCAACCAGCCTCTGGCTTACTACTGCGCTTTCTTCACGATCCGCGCCAAGGCCTTCAAGCTGTCGGCCATGATCCACGGCCTGGAAGGGCAGGAACGGGCCATGAAGGAAATCGCCGCCAAGGGCAAGAGCGCGTCGAAAATCGAACAGGACCTCTATTCGGCCCTGGAACTGGCCAAGGAAATGAGCCTCCGCGGCTTTTCCTTTATGAATGTCGACATCAACCGCTCGGCAGCGACGAAGTTCACCATCTGCGACGGCAAAATCCTGCCGCCCTTTACGGCCATCGACGGCCTGGGTGCCAACGTAGCCGAACAGATTGTATCGGCCCGCGAACAGGCGCCGTTCAGCTCCAAGGCCGACCTCAAGATGCGTGGCAAAGTGTCCCAGTCCCTGGTCGACGTCATGAGCCAGGAAGGCTGCCTCGGCGATTTGCCCGAAGATGAACAGATCGACCTCTTCGCCATGTAGGCGAAAAAAACATTTCCTCGACAGATTGACTTTCGTGCCGTATAATGTTTTTAGTATTTAACGAACTAAAGGAATCTGTCTTAGAAAGAGGGATTGTCATGGCAGTGAATGAAAAATTGCGAGACCATTTGCACGATCAGTTATTTCGTGCTATTTTGGAATTGAAGAGTGTCGAAGAATGTTATGAATTTTTTGAAGACCTTTGCACCATTCAGGAAATGAAGGCCATTTCGGCCCGCCTGGAAGTGGCCCGTATGCTCAAGGCCGGCGATATCTATGAAGACATCGTCAAGAAGACCGGCGCCAGCACGGCGACTATCAGCCGCATCAAGCGCTGCCTGGTCTACGGCAGTGGCGGCTACGAGAAGATCCTCTCCCGCATGGCCGAAAAGGACCCGGATTTCCTGAAGTTATCCAAGTAGGAGGGTAGCCGATTTCATGAAGGCTAAGATTGATGTCACCATTTTCCATAATGGTGATATGGATATATTGCATGCTTCCATTTACGAAGAGTTGTGGAAGGATTATTGTACATTTAAAAAACGGGCTGCCATGCAGCAGGACAAGGGGACCAAGAAGGGCACGTTCCTGGCCCGGCGCTATTACCGGGCGGCCCTCTTGTCCCTGTTTGCTTTCTTTGAAGGCGTCTTGAACAGCTGGGTCAAGACCGTCATCCAGGAACGGCAGGAATTTGCCGGCGTCGAACGGCAGGATACGCTCAAGAAGTGCGACGCCATGGTGGAATACTGCTTTTTCTGCTCCTATACCAAGCGGCCCGGTACGTTTTGTTCGCTTTACGGCTATATCAACCGCTATGAACAGCACGACCTGGCCCTCATCGAGCACATCGACGGCCAGACGCTGGGGCAGATTGAGACGGCCATGGAAGAGTTCTTCTGCTATGTCGAAGCCATGACCGCCCTGCGCCGCTTCCCGAAACCGAACGAGTCGACGACGGGCCTCGTGAGCCGCCTTGGCGGGATGGTAAAGGATTGCCGGGGCTGAACGGAAAGGATGTGTTACCTATGAGTGACAAGTATTACCTCGGTTTCGATGCCGGGACGCAGAGCGTCAAAGTCGCCGTCTACGACGAAGACCAGCACTGCCTGGCCATGGACACGGCCAAGACTCATCTGGCCTACCCCCAGCCGGGCTGGGTCCAGATGGATGTCGATGAATATTACCGCCTCATCAAGCAGTGCATGGCTTCGTGCAGCCGCCAGATGGAAGAGAAGGGCTGGGACGTGAAGAACGTCCGGGCCATCATGGGCGACGGGATCATCTGCGGCATCGCCGGTATCGATGCCGACGGCAACGCCATCACGCCTTATGTCAACTATCTCGACAGCCGCACGGCCGACGACGTGGAAGCCCTGAAGGCGCAGAAGCTGGCCATCTGGGGCAAAGAAACGGGCAATGCCGAACCGAACATCATGTTCCCGGCCATGTTCGCCCGCTGGTTCATGAAGAACGTCCCGGCCTGGCAGGAAAAGGGCGTCAAGTTCGTCCACAACTGCCCGTACGTCCTCATGCACCTGGCCGGCCTCAAAGGGGAAGATGCCTTCATCGACTGGGGCGCCATGTCCGGCTGGGGCCTGGGCTATGACGTAGTCCAGAAGAAATGGTCGCCAGAACAGCTGGACATCCTGGGCATCCCTGAACGCTATATGCCGCGCATCGTCAAGCCCTGGGACATCATCGGCAGGCTCTGCGAAGAAGATGCCATGGAAACGGGCTTTCCTGCAGGTATCCCCATCTGCGCCGGCGCCGGCGATACGATGGAATCCATGATGGGCAGCGGCATCCTGGAAGCGGGCCGCGCCGTTGACGTCGCCGGGACGTGCGCCATGTTCTGCGCCGCCACGGACGGCATCATTCCGGAACTGTCCGTGCCGGGGAGCAACCTCATCTTCAATTCCGGCACCCTGCCGGGGACGTATTTCTACTGGGGCATGGTCCGCACAGGCGGCCTGGCCCTGCGCTGGTTCAAGGACAGCATTGCCCGCGAAGAAGGCGATGACTACTACGGGACCCTGGACGAACTGGCCCGGCGCCATCAGCCCGGCTGCGACGGGGCCATGTTCATTCCCTACCTGACCGGCGGCAACGGCGACTATCCCAACGTCCGCGGGACCTTCACGGGCCTGACCCTCGACTCCGACCAGGGGGCCATGTGGCGCTGCGTCCTCGAAGGCATCGGCTATGACTATATGGAAATCACCGACCGCTACCGCAAGGCCGGCATCGACCTGACCCAGCTAACCATCACCGAAGGCGGCAGCCGCGATGAACTGTGGAATCAGATCAAGGCCGACATGCTGGATACGAAAGTCGTGACCCTCAAAGTCGCCGGCGGCGCCGTCCCGACCAACTGCATCGTCGCCGCCTATGCCGCAGGCGACATACCGGACCTCAAACAGGCCCTCCAGCGCCAGCTGGAAATCAAGGCCACCTACGTACCCGACGAAAACCATACGGCTACCTACCGCAGGGCCTATGACAAACGCGAAAACCTGCTCAAAGCCCTGAACGGCGCTTTGTGAGTCGTGGCTCGTGGCTCGTAGGGGCCGCCCAAAGGGCGGCCCGCCTGAATCCCATGGACAACGCTATCCGTAATTCGCCGGCCGCTTCGGATTCAGATGCGGCGGCCCGCCGCGACAGACTCAAAATGAGAACGACGCTTCGGGATACCCTCAGCGCGTAGCGGGCCGCCCTCTGGGACGGCCCCTACGGATGCCGTTGCACGGCAGCGCCTCAAAGGGACAGCATCGCCTTGGGTGACTCTCGACTCGTAAAAATGGCCCCGATTGGGGCTTTTCGTAGGGGCCGTCCTGATAAGGCGGCCCGCCTGAATCCCGTGAACAACGCTATCCGAAGGGCGGTCCGCCCGGCTCTCCTCATAGGAGAGCTGTCAGCGAAGCTGACTGAGAGGTTGTCCTTTCATGATAGTTTATAGTACGGAGTTTGTAGAAGTTGGTTTTAAATTTTTTACCATTTGCTGCAAACTAAAAACTACAAACTTAAAACTCAAAAAGGCGCTGTCTTCATGGACAGCGCCTTTTTTTTGCGGAATTCCCACAAGCGGCGGCCCCTACATGCGACATCTTTGATGTCGCGGCGGCCTGCGAACGGCGACCTGCGGGTAGGGATTCCCAAAGGGAATCCCTACTCATGCACTTTGTGAAAAATAGAAGTATCTCCCATGACGTAAGTTCATAACGTCACATAGACCTATGAGATAATTCTATCGAATAATGCAAAGGAGTAATTTGACTTCTTGATTATTGCATAAAACGCATGTCATAAATGTGAAAAATTGAAAAAAATGCCGTTTTTTAGTGGATTTTTTTGGGAAGTGTGGTATACTATCAGTGTAAGCAGTGAATCTTATTTAGAACGTGCGTGATTTTTTTTTAGAAGAATCTAGTGAAAAAAATCACGCGACGAAGGAGGAGTTAAACATGAGTAAAGTAATGGTTATTGGTGCAGGTACAATGGGTTCTGGTATTGCACAGGTTTTCGCAACGCACGGCTGGGATGTCGTCTTGAACGATATTAAAGACGAATTCATCGCTGGCGGCAAAGCTAAAATCGAAAAACAGCTGACCAAACAGGTCTCCAAAGGCAAAATGACCCAGGAAGACAAAGACGCAACCATGGCTCGCGTTTCTGGCTTCGTAACCCGTACGGCTGATAACATGAAAGACATCGACCTCGTCGTTGAAGCAGCTATCGAAGACTTGAAGATCAAATCGGCTATCTTCAAAGAACTCGACGAACTCTGCCCGGAACACACGATCCTCGCATCCAACACTTCGTCCCTGGCTATCACCCAGATCGGCGCAGCTACGAAACGCCCGGACAAAGTCATCGGCATGCACTTCTTCAACCCGGCACCGGTCATGAAATTGATCGAAGTCATCAACGGCATCGCTACTTCTGAAGAAACGTATGAAAAGATCGACAAACTTTCGAAAGACCTCGGCAAAACACCGGTCAAAGTTAACGACTTCCCGGGCTTCGCTGGCAACCGTATCGTCATCCCGATGCTGAACGAAGCTATCCAGGCTTTGATGGAAGGCGTTGCTTCCAAAGAAGACATCGATAACGTCTGCAAACTCGGCTTCAACCATCCGATGGGACCTCTGGCTCTCTGCGACCTTATCGGTAACGACGTCGTTCTCCACGTTATGGAAGTCCTCTACGAAGGCTTCGGTGATCCGAAATATCGTCCTTGCGCATTGCTCAAGAAATATGTCCAGGCAGGTTACCTCGGCCGTAAGACTGGCAAAGGCTTCTACGATTACACGAAATAAGTTAGCGATCTGCTAATCGAATACGGGGCGTGACTTTCACACCCCGTATTATTTTTAGAATCTCATGCGCGTATTGACAGTGCGTCTATCCTGTCGGCAGGGGCGGTCTGACTGGCAGGAGTCCCTTTGGGGAGGGCAGCCTGTTGTACATACTATTTCTATACTATACTATTAACACTATTATATGTATTTAGGAGGTTTTTCTCATGGATTACCAGAACATTATTTTTGCTGTCGAAGACGGTATTGCAACGATCACCATCAATCGTCCAAAAGCTCTGAACGCCCTGAACCAGGCTACTGTCAGCGAATTGAAGGACGTTGTCGAAAAAGTCGCAGCTGATAAAGCTATCAAAGTCGTCATCATCACCGGCGCAGGTGCTAAATCCTTCGTCGCTGGCGCTGACATCAAAGAAATGGCTTCCAAGAACGCTGCTGAAGGCCGCGAATGGGGCCAGTTCGGTCAGAACGTCTTCACGGAAATCGAAAACCTGCCGCAGCCTGTCATCGCAGCTATCAACGGCTTCGCTCTCGGCGGCGGCTGCGAACTCTCCTGCGCTTGCGATATCCGCTATGCAGCTGAAAACGCTAAATTCGGCCAGCCGGAAGTCGGCCTGGGCATCACTCCGGGCTTCGGCGGCACACAGCGCCTGACCCGTGTCGTCGGCCGCGGCCACGCTAAAGAACTCATCTACACGGGCGGCATGATCGACGCTGAAAAAGCAAAAGCTATCGGCTTGGTCAACGAAGTCTTCCCGCAGGAAGAATTAATGCCGGCTGCTGTTAAACTGGCTAAGAAGATCGCTAAGAACGCTCCGATTGCTGTACAGCTCTCCAAAGCTGCCATCAACCGCGGCATCAACTGCGACGTCGTAACCGGTATCGCTTATGAAGCTGAAGTCTTCGGCCTCTGCTTCTCCACAGCCGACCAGAAGGAAGGCATGGCTGCTTTCTGCGAAAAACGCAAAGCAACTTTCGAAGGTAAATAATTCCATTGTTTGACTCCTAACAGAAAAGGGCCTGTCGCTATGCGGCAGGCCTTTTTCTGTTGAGCAACCTCTCAGTCAGCTTCGCTGACAGCTCTCCTATAAGGAGAGCCACGAGCCACGAACCACGAATCACGAGTCACTAGCCTTTTCACAAAATTGTGTCACAACGGGCACAGGAAGGCGAACCAGGCGTGGTATAATAAATTGCAAAAAAATTTCAATTCGAGGTGACCTCTTCATGAAAGGTAAACATATTCCCGCTCTGGCTGTGCTCTGCTGTGCCCTCAGCCTGACAGCTCCTGTCTGGGCCGCACCGGCAGTGGATGGCTTGGATCAGACGGCCGTGACGGCGACGGCAGCGGCGACAGCGGCTCAATCTTCTATCCGCGACGTGACGGCCTTGAGTACGGTCTATGGTGACGGCGAAAGCGTATCGGCTGTGGCCCTTCATTATCCCAAGACCATTGATGCCAGCCGCCTGAAGGCGTCGGATTTCACCGTCGCCGGCAAGACGATCGACAAGGTCTATACCAATGATGCGCCGGAAACAGCCCTGGCCGGCAAGAAGGGCAGTTACGTCATCGTCAGCCTGGTCCATCCGGCTACGCCCTTGCCGACGGCAGCTTCCCAGAACAAGCCCAAGGACGACCAGGGCGATAAGGGCAAAGAAGGCTCCAACGCCTTGAACGGCGGCGATGCGCCTATGTATTCCGACCGCAAGGCACCGGACCTGAGCGTCGCTGTCAGCCAGACCGGGACGGTCTATGCGACGGATGGCACGGCTTATGGCCCGACGACGACAGCCCTGGCTGCCGACAAGACCGTCGATGCCGTCAAGGACGCCTTTAAAACTTATATATATAAGGACCCGGCTACGGGCTATGAAATGCCGTATAATATTTACCTGCCCAAAGATTACGATGCCGACAAGGCCAAGACCTATCCCATGGTCGTCTTCATCGCCGATGCCAGCGCCAACATCAACGATCCCAAGGCCGTCCTCTATCAGGGCAACGGGGCCATCGTCTGGGCGACGCCGGAAGAACAGGCCAAGCATCCGGCCATCGTCCTGGCACCGCAGTATACGGAAGACCTCATCCGCTCTATCGGCATGATGACTACCGATACCCACCAGTGGACCCAGGGCCTGACCCTGGTGACGGACCTCATCATGGATGTATCCAATAAGTACCGCGTCGACAAGGACCGCATCTACGGGACGGGCCAGTCCCAGGGCGGCATGGCCAACATCGCCATCAGCGACGCCTATCCGGAACTCTTTGCCGGCCAGTACCTCGTCGCCTGCCAGTGGGATACGCAGGAAATGGAAAAACTCAAGGACAAGAACCTCTGGATCACCGTCTGCCAGGGTGACAGCAAGGCCTTTCCGGGCATGAATGAAGCGACGGCCCTGTGGGAAAAGGACGGCGCTGTCGTCGCCCGCAGCCGCATGTGGGACAGCACGGGCGGTACGCCTGTCTTTGAACAGATGATGCGGGTCATGGAAGACCAGCAGGCACCCATCAACTATACGGTCTTCAAGGACGGCAGCCACATGTATACCTGGTCCTTTGCCTACAATATCGAAGGCATCCGGGACTGGCTCTTTGAACAGACCAAGGCCGAAGATGTCCTGAAGAAAAAGGCACCGGCCGGCATGGATGCCAAACAGCACGGCAAGGACGGCGCCCATAAGGGCAGCCCCCAGGGCAAAGCCCTGCTCAACACGGGCATTGCCTACTTGTACGGCCAGGACGGTGCGACGGACTACGACGTCGCCCGCGAATGTTTCCAGAAGGCCTGGAACGACGGCAACATGAAGGCCGGCCGTTACCTGGGCCTCATGGCCGCTAACGGCCTGGGCGAAAAACAGAGCGATGCCCAGGCTGCTCAGTGGTACGACAAGGCCCAGCAGAAAGGCGATACGACCAGCATGTATCTTTTGGGCAAGTGCTACGAACAGGGCAAGGGCGTCAAACAGGACTACGCCAAGGCCAGGAGCCTCTACGAAAAAGCGGCTCAGCGCACGGACCACGTCGGCGCACCGGCCATGGTCTACTTGGACGACATGTACGCCAAAGGCCTGGGCGTAGCCGCCGACACGGCCAAGGCTAAAGCCTGGTACCAGAAAGCCGCCGTCACAGGCAACCTCGACGCCATCGAAGCGCTCAAGCAACTGTAGCAGTGCGTAGGGGCCGCCCCAAAGCCTTTCCAGCCGTCAAGTGCTGACCAACGGGAGGCACAGGACGGCTACTGGAACGGACAGCCGTGGCGGGCGGCCCGCCTGGTTCGTAGCTCGTAAAGCCTCCCTTGATAGGCCCTTTTGGGCCCGTCAGGCGTTGACCGCAGGGAAACGCAGGACGGCTGCCAAAACGGAGAGCCGGGCCGGAGAGGTTGAATTTCACTGTAGGGGCTGTCGCATGTGCGGCAGCTCTTTTTTACAACTAATTTGACTTTTTGACTTATATTCTCTTGACAAAACATATTCTCCATGCTATCTTATATATAGTCTTAGAAGTCAAATAGTCAGACCACTAAAAATGGTCAAATGAGCAGAAGGTGAGTACGATGGATTTGGATGCACGAAAACAGAAAATACTGCAAGCCATTATTCAGGATTACATCTCCTCTGCCGAACCTGTCGGGTCGAGAACGATTGCCCGCAAGTATGACTTAGGCGTCAGCGCCGCGACGATCCGCAACGAAATGTTCGATCTGGAAATGATGGGCTACCTGGAACAGCCTCACACGTCGTCCGGCCGCATCCCGTCGCTGAAGGGATACCGCTTCTACGTCGACTGCCTGCTCAAGCCGACGAAGATCACGGACGCAGAAAAGCAATTCGTCCGCGCCTGGTTCCAGGACAAAGTGAGCAGCGTCGACCAGATTTTTCAGTCGACGGCCAAGTTACTGGCCAGGATCACTCACAACGTCACCCTGGTCATGGCGTCACAGCGGCTCAATTCCAAGCTGAAGTACATCCGCTTCTTACCGCTCGATGACCGCCGGGCCATCATGATCGTCGTCACCGATACGGGACAGGTAGAGAACTGCATTTACCCCAAACCGGCCGGTGCCAGCCTGGACGATCTGAACATCATCGCCCAGCGGCTGACCAACTACCTGGCCGGCATGGCCATGGACCATATCGATGAAAAGGCCATCGAAGCCTTTCACGAGACCATCGTCGATGACGTCGAATTGTACCGCCTGGCCTTCCGGGCCATGGGACGGGCCTTCCACAAAGACCAGCAGTTCTACAAAGGCGGGACCATGGAGCTCCTGAACAAGCCGGAGTTCAAAGACGTCGACAAGGCCAAGAGCCTCTTTACCATGCTGGAAGAACAGGATGTCGTCGCCAATCTCCTTCACGACGAGGGCGAAGGCGGGGCCGTGACGGTCCGCATCGGCGAAGAAGCGAAATTGTCGCCTATCAATGATTGCAGCATCATTGAAGCGACCTTTACCGACCATGATGTAGTCCTCGGCAAGCTGGCCGTCTTGGGACCGGCTCGTATGGAGTATGCCAAGATCATCGGTCTTTTGGACTTTATGAAACAGCATGTGACACATATGCTGGCACATTACCACGACGATAAGTAGGGAGGGGTACACAGACATGAGTAAGAAAGAAAATAAAGAAGAAAAAGATACCGTATTAGCAGAAGACGCGGAAAAAGTCGCCGAAGATGCTGCTAAGGAAAAGGTAGACGAAGCCAAGGAAACAGCGGCAGATGAAGGCGCCGATAAAAAGGCACCGGATGCCAAAGACGCTGCTGCCAAAGCGGAAGCCGACAAGGCCGTCAAGCTCCAGCAGCAGTTCGTCCGGCTCCAGGCAGATTTTGCTAACTATAAGAAACGCACAGCGGCTGAAAAGCTCCAGATTTCAGAAGTCGTCAAGATGGACGTCATCACTAACATCCTTCCGGTCATCGACAATTTCGAACGGGCCCTGCAGGTCCCGCAGGATAAGGTGGCCGATGATGTGAAATCCTTCATCGACGGCTATGAAATGATTTACAAACAGCTCCTGGGCGTCCTGGAAAAGGAAGGGGTCACCAAGATCGATGCCGTCGGCAAACCTTTCGACCCCAATTATCATCAGGCCGTCATGCGCGTGCCCAGCGACGAATACGATGACGACGTCGTCGTAGAAGTTCTCCAGGAAGGATATCTCCTGGGCGACAAGACGCTGCGTCCGGCCATGGTCAAAGTTGCATTCAACGGTTAATCATCGTTTGAAATAAGATTGGAGGAATCTTTTATGAGTAAAGTTATTGGTATTGACTTAGGTACAACAAACTCCGTAGTAGCTGTCATGGAAGGCGGCGAACCTACGGTCATCACGAATACGGAAGGCTCCCGCCTCACACCGTCTGTCGTCGGCTTCTCCAAGACGGGCGAACGCCTCGTCGGCCAGCTGGCAAAACGTCAGGCCGTATCCAACCCGGAAAACACCATTTCGTCCATTAAACGCCACATGGGTGAAAACTACACCGTAGACATCCAGGGCAAGAAATATACACCGCAGGAAATTTCCGCTATGATCCTTCAGAAATTGAAGGAAGACGCTGAAAGCTACCTCGGCGAAAAAGTCACCCAGGCCGTCATCACCGTTCCGGCATACTTCAACGACGGCCAGCGCCAGGCTACCAAAGATGCTGGCAAGATCGCCGGCCTCGACGTTCTCCGTATCGTCAACGAACCGACGGCAGCAGCCCTGGCTTATGGCCTCGATAAAGGCGGCGACGGCAAGATCCTCGTATTCGACCTCGGCGGCGGTACTTTCGATGTGTCCATCCTCGAACTCGGCGACGGCGTCTTCGAAGTAAAGGCTACCAACGGCAACACGCACCTCGGCGGCGATGACTTCGATAACAAAGTCATGGAATGGATGATCAGCGAATTCAAGAAAGAAACGGGCATCGACCTCTCGCAGGATAAGATGGCTGAACAGCGCCTCAAGGAAGCTGCTGAAAAAGCTAAGATCGAATTGTCCACGGTCCTCTCGACCAACATCAACCTGCCCTTCATCACGGCTGATGCTACGGGCCCGAAACACCTCGATTTGACCTTGACCCGTGCTAAATTCAACGAATTGACGGAAGATCTTGTCCAGGCTACGATGGAACCGACCAAGAAAGCCATCGCTGACTCGGGCTACACCATCGACGAAATCGACAAGATCATCCTCGTCGGCGGTTCCAGCCGTATCCCGGCTGTCCAGGATGCCATCAAATCCATCCTCGGCAAAGAACCGAGCAAAGGCGTCAACCCCGATGAATGTGTCGCTATCGGCGCAGCTATCCAGGCCGGTGTCCTCGTCGGCGATGTCAAAGACGTCCTGCTCCTCGATGTTACGCCGCTTTCTCTGGGCATTGAAACCCTCGGCGGTGTCTTCACCAAGATCATCGACCGCAACACGACCATCCCGACTTCTGGTAGCCAGGTCTTCTCGACAGCTGTCGATAACCAGCCGTCTGTCGACGTCCACGTCCTTCAGGGCGAACGTGAAATGGCAGCCGACAACAAGACCCTCGGCCGCTTTGAACTGACCGGCATCCCGGCTGCTCCCCGTGGAGTACCTCGTATCGAAGTCACCTTCAACATCGACGCCAACGGCATCGTAAACGTTTCGGCAAAAGACCTCGGCACAGGCAAGGAACAGAAGATCACCATCAAATCTTCGTCGGGCCTCGACAAGGACGAAATCGACCGCATGGTCAAAGAAGCTGCCGCTCACGAAGCGGAAGACAAGAAACGTAAAGAAGGCATCGAAGCCAAGAACAATGCTGACTCCCTCATTTACCAGGCCGAAAAGACCATCAAGGATATGGGCGACAAAGCCGACGCTTCCAAAGTTTCGGAAATCAAGGATAAGATCGCTGCCTTGAAAGAAGCCATGAAGACCGACGATACGGATAAGATCAAAGCCGCTTCCGAAGCCCTGACCAAACCGCTCTATGACCTGACCAGCGAAATGTACAAGAACGCAGACGCTGCCCAGCAGGCTCAGCAGCAGGCAGCCGGTGCCCAGGCCGGTGCACAGCAGGCCCAGAGCGATGGCCAGAAAGATGAAAAAGTAGTCGACGCCGATTACACGGTAGTCGACGATGACAAGAAGTAAGATAGATAAGAGGGGCTGCCCACATGAGTAAAAGAGATTATTATGAAGTCCTCGGCGTTCCCAAAGACGCCAGCGACGCAGAAATCAAGAAAGCTTTTAAGAAATTAGCGCTCAAATACCATCCGGACCGCAACCCGGACAACCCGAAGGCAGCAGAAGAAAAATTCAAGGAAATCAACGAAGCGTACAGCGTCCTGTCGAATAAACAGAAACGCGCCCAGTACGACCAGTTCGGTCCGGCAGCATTCCAGAACGGCAATGCTGCCGGTTCCGGTGCAGGTTTCGGCCAGGGCGGCTTCGGAGGTTTTGGCGGCTTTGGCGGATTCGGCCAGGGCGGCCAGGGCTTCGGCGGCTTTGAAGATATCTTTGATTCCTTCTTCGGCGGCCAGGGCAGCCGTCAGTCGGCCAATGGCCCGCAGCGCGGTGCCGATTTGCGCTTCGACGTAGACATTACCTTTAAACAGGCTGCCTTTGGTACGGAAATGGAAATCCAGGTCCCGAAAGAAGAAACGTGCGACCACTGCCACGGCAACGGTGCCGAACCGGGAAGCAAGGTAGATACCTGCCCGGACTGCCACGGCACAGGCCAGCAGCGCGTCGTCCAGAACACGCCTTTCGGCCAGATGGTCAATGTCCGCACCTGTTCCCGCTGCGGCGGCACAGGCAAGATCATCCATGACAAGTGCAAGAAATGCCATGGCACAGGGACGGTCAAGGTCCGCAAGAAACTGAAGATCAAGATCCCTGCCGGCGTCGACGACGGCGCACGCCTGCGCGTAGCCGGTGAAGGCGAACCGGGCGTCCGCGGCGGCGGTCACGGCGACTTGTACGTCTATATCTTCGTCCGCCGCGATCCCAAGTTCACCCGTGAAGGCAACGACATCTTGTCCCAGGAAACGATTTCCTTCGCCCAGGCTGCCCTGGGGTCGAAGATCCTCGTCGAAACCCTGGACGGCAAGATCGAGCTGACCATCCCGGCCGGCACCCAGACGGGGACGGTCTTCCGCATCCGCGGCAAAGGCGTACCGGTCTTGGGGTCCAAGAACCGCCGTGGCGACCACCACGTCCAGGTCACGGTCGCCGTACCGAAACACCTCAACGCCAAACAGAAGGAACTCCTGCGGGAATTCGCCTATGCTGGCGGCGAAACGTGGGTGGGGGAGCCAAAGCCGGCTGAACAACCGGCCGATGGTGACGCCACGAGCGCGAAGAGCGACAAGAAAGATACGAAGAAGACCAAGAAGAGTTTTTGGAGTAAGTTAAAAGAAGATCTGTAAAGATAAAGGGAGTATGAACGATGCAATGGAATGAAGTAGATTTGCTCGTTTCCCCAACGGCCACCGATTTGGTGGCCCTTCTTGTTTTTGAATGTGGAAGCAATGGCTCGGTCATCGACGACGAGCACCCGGACCACAAAGGGCGCATCCGCATTACGGCGTATTTCCCGCTGGCACAGGAAGGTCTTGTGGAAACGATACGAGAAAAGATGGGCGCCCTGGAAAAACGGGGCGTTGACCTGGGCGACTGGAAGGTCGTCGAAAAGAAAGCTGACGATAAGGACTGGCTCTTTGCCTGGCAGGAACACTTCCATCCCAAGAAGATTTCCCGCCATTTCTGGGCGGCCCCGGCGTGGGAACCGGCCCGGCCGGCCGACGGTGAAGACGTCCTTTCCATCGATCCGGGCCTGGCCTTTGGCAGCGGCTTCCACGATACGACGTGCATGTGCGTCCAGTATCTGGAAGATACGGTGAAGGCCGGCGATACGGTCTTTGACATCGGCACGGGCACGGGCATCCTGGCCATTGCCGCCGCCAAACTGGGCGCATCCCACGTGACGGCTGTCGACTTCGACGGCGTCGCCGTCAAGCAGGCTGCGGTCAATGCCAAGCTGAACGGCGTCGAAGACAAATTGACCATCGCCAACAGTGACCTCCTGGCGGCCATCCCGCAGGGGGAAAAGGCCGACGTCGTCGTAGCCAACCTGGTGACCAATGCCGTCCTGGCCCTGCTGCCGACGCTGCCGCCGTATCTCAAGGAAGGCGGTACGCTCATTGCCAGCGGCATCATCGACGAACGCATCGACGAAGTGCGCCGCGCTGCCGCTGCCGTCGGCTTCACCTGGGTCGATGAACAGTTCCGCAGCGGCTGGTATGCCGTCCAGATGAAGAGGTGAGACTATGCGTAAGATTTTCACGGATTTCCCCATTTGCGGGACCTTTGAATTGTCTGCCGACGATGCCCATCACGTCGTTGTCGTCCTGCGCCATACCGTCGGCGATACGCTGAACGTCACGGACTGCACCGGTGCGACCTATGAATGTTTCATCACCCGTATGGAAGGCCATTCGGCGTACCTCACGCCGGCGCGCAAGATTTCCGACGGGCCGTCGTCCAACGGCAGGGTCATCCTGGCGGCAGGGCTCCTCAAGGGCGACAAGTTCGACTGGGTCGTCCAGAAGGCGACGGAACTCGGTGCCGGGCGGATCGTTCCTGTACAAATGGAGCATTGTGTAGTAAAATTAGATGATAAACGGCGGCAGGCACGGCTCGAACGCTGGCAGCGCCTGGCCCTGGAAGCGGCCAAGCAATGCGGCCGCGACGACGTACCCGACGTGGCGCCGGTCATGAGCTTCACGGAACTCGTCGACGCCTATGCCGACACGCGTTTTGTCATCCCCTATGAACAGGAGACGGCGCCCTTGTCGGAAGCCTGCCACGACGTGCGTACCGGCGACGTCGTCATCGCCATCGGTCCCGAAGGGGGCTATGCCGAAAAAGAAATCGCCTATGCCACGCAGCATCTGTCGTGGTGCCGCACGGTCTCTCTCGGGCCCCGCATCCTGCGCGCTGAAACGGCGTCGCTGGCGGCCCTGTCTATCATTATGTACGAAAGAGGATTCAAGTAATGCCAACTATCGCTTTTGCCACTCTTGGCTGCCGTGTCAACCAGTACGATACGGACAGTATGCGCGGCCTCTTCCTGGCTGCAGGCTTCACGGAAGCCGATTTCAATGGCCCGGCCGACGTCTATGTCATCAATACCTGTTCGGTCACTCAGGTCGGCGAAAAGAAATCGCGCCAGCTCATCCGGCGGACGAAGAAGCGCAACGATGCGGCCAAGGTCATCGTCACCGGCTGCTATGCCCAGCTCGACCCGGAGCTTTTGACGTCCATGCCCGAAGTCGACGCCGTCGTCGGGACCAATGAACGCAAGCGCATCGTATCCATTGTCCGCGAACTTCTGCACGACGAAGACGACGAAGTCATCACGGCCGTCCACGACGTGCGCCGTCACGACGAATTCGAGGAAATCCCCCTCTATCCGTCGGCAGTGGAACACACGCGGGCCGACCTGAAGATCCAGGAAGGGTGCAACAATTTCTGTTCCTACTGCATCATTCCCTATACGCGGGGCGCTTTGAAATCGCGCCAGCCCGACGCCATCGTCGCCGAAGCCAACCGCCTGGTCGCAGCGGGCTTCAAGGAAATCGTCCTGACCGGCATCCACCTCGGCGCCTATGGCCGCGACCTCGACGACCATCCGTCGCTGGCCCACATCCTGGACCGCCTGGTCAAGGAAACCGACGTGGCCCGCATCCGCCTGGGTTCTATCGAGTCCCTGGAAATCGGCGACGACATGATCGACGTCATGAACAGCTCGGACCGCATTTGCCCGCATCTGCACCTGCCCCTCCAGTCCGGTTCGGACCCGATCCTGAAGGCCATGAACCGCCATTACACGGTGGCTGAATACGAGGACCTCATCGCCCGCCTGCGCAGCCGCATCGACGGCCTGACTGTCTCGACGGACCTCATCCTGGGCTTTCCCGGCGAAACGGAAGCTCTCTTCGAGGACACCATGGCGACGCTGGAACGCCTCTCTTTCTCGCATATCCACGCCTTCCCGTATTCCCAGCGCAAGGGGACGCCGGCAGCGGATATGAAGGACCAAGTCGAAACGGCGGAAAAGAAGCGGCGCGTCGAACTCGTCAATGAACTGTCGGCCCGCCAGAAAGCGGCGCTCCTGACGGCCCTGGTCGGCAAGAAGGCCTCGGTCCTCATCGAAAAACAAGACGGCACGACAGGCGAAGGCTTTACGGAGAACTACGAACGGGCCGTCGTCGAAAATCTTCCGCCTCATGCCGAAGGCACCGTCGTCGAAGTCACCCTCATCGGCACTGACGGGCAGAAGCTGGAAGGGCGTTGTTAGCGGCTCGTGGTTTTGGCCTGAGGCCTAGTGGCTCGTGGTTTCGACCTGCGAGCCCCTAACCACTAACTGCTGGCTGCTAACCCCTAACCCTTGTAGGGGCTCGCACGTGGCGAGCCCGTCCGGAATATGAACGCATTCTGCCTGCATGATTACGACGGTCTGGTGGGCCAGAAAGGCTTTCAGGCCGGCCCCTACGTACACCTACCTAAGGAGGAATTTATCATGGAAGACTGCATTTTCTGCAAGATCATCGCCGGGGAGATCCCGAGCACGAAAGTTTGGGAAGACGATAATTTTTTCGCCTTCAAGGACATCAATCCGGTCGCTCCGGTCCACGTCCTGGTCATCCCCAAGAAACATATCCAGAGTATCGCCGACTTGACGCCGGACGATGCCGCTGTCGCTGGCAAGATGCTCTATGCCATCCAGAAAGTCGCCCAGGTCATGAATCTTGATAAAGACGGCTTCCGCGTCGTCTTCAACACCGGTGAAAAAGCAGGCCAGACGGTCCATCACATGCACGCCCACATCTTAGGCGGCAAAGAAATGGCTTGGCCCGGCGTATGAGTGAACGGCAGCGGAGACGGAAGCCCCAGCGCCAGGTGACGATTACCGCGTCGGCCCTTACCCGCATCATCGCCATCGTCCTGCTCGCCGGCGTCGTCGCTTTCCTGATGATCCACAAAATTTAATCTTCTTCTCATGAAAAAAGACCCGGAAGGGTCTTTTTTTCATGTAATTTTAATCTTTCTCGCCTACGATGGACGTAATCGGATAAAGTGAGAAAGGGGAATCGCCATGGAGAAGAATCTATTAGGCTATTATGGAGAACAAGCGGCGCTGGCCTTTGTGCGCCAGGAAAGGGGCTATCACGTGCGCTGCTGTAATTACCGCAACCGCCTGGGAGAAATCGACATCATCGCCGACGACGGCCATACGCTGGTCTTCATCGAAGTCAAGACGCGGACGACAGGCTCTTACGGCCTGCCCTGCGAAGCCGTCGAGAAGCGCAAGCGCCGTCAGATCACCCGCGTGGCCTCGGCCTATCTGGCCCAGTTCGATCTTTGGGAGCGGCCATGCCGGTTCGACGTCATCGAAGTCTGGCCAGGAGATAACGGACAGACTGGCATCCGCCACATTGCCCATGCCTTCCTGGCCGAAAGGCGGTGACGCCGTGTTCGCGCGTATCTATGGGGCGGCGACACTGGGCCTGAACGGGCACGTCATCGCCGTCGAAACGGATATTTCCAACGGCCTGCCGTCGTTCGACCTGGTCGGCCTGGCATCGACGTCGGTGAAAGAGGCCAAAGAGCGGGTCCGGGCTGCCGTCAAGAACAGCGGCTATGAATTTCCCATGCGCCGCCTGACGGTCAACCTGGCGCCGGCTGACCTGAAGAAGGACACGTCCGGCCTGGATTTGAGCCTGGCCGTGGCCATCCTGGTGTCGAGCGGCCAGATTCCCGAAGAGGCCTGCGAAAAATGCCTCTTCATGGGGGAACTGGCCCTGGATGGGCGCATCCGGCCGGTGAACGGTATCCTGCCCATGGTCCTGGAAGGGGCCGCCCAGGGGATGAAGACGGTCTTCGTCAGCCGCGACAATGCCGCCGAAGCCCTGCTCTGTCCGGACCTCACGGTCTACGGTGTCGATACGCTCTGCGACGTCGCCGCCTGCCTGACCGGTGAAAAGCCGCTGGACGCGGCCCGGCCGGAACCCTTGGCGCCGGACCAGCTGGACTATGACGTCGACTTCGCCGAAGTCCAGGGCCAGGCCGAAGCCAAGCGGGTCCTGGAAATCGCCGCAGCCGGCGGCCATAACGTCCTCATGATCGGCCCGCCGGGAAGCGGCAAGACCATGCTGGCCAAGCGCATCCCGACTATCCTGCCGCCCATGAGCGAAGCCGAGGCCCTGGAAGTGACCAAGATATACAGCGTCGCCGGTCTTTTGGGCAAGGGGCGGCTCCTGCAGCAGCGGCCTTTCCGCAGTCCTCATCACACCATTTCCATGGCCGGCCTCGTCGGCGGAGGGTCCATCCCCAAGCCGGGCGAAGTGACCCTCAGCCATCACGGCGTCCTCTTCCTCGACGAACTGCCGGAGTTCCCCCGGTCGGTCCTGGAAGTCCTGCGCCAGCCCTTGGAAGACGGCGCCGTCCACATTGCCCGCGTCCAGGCGGCCCTGTCCTATCCGTCGCGCTTCGTCCTGGTGGCGGCCATGAATCCCTGTCCCTGCGGCCGCTACGGCTTCGACGAAGGCTGTACCTGTTCGGACAGCGAGATACGCCGCTATACCCATAAGATTTCCGGCCCTCTCCTGGACCGCATCGACCTCCACGTCCGCGTCGAACGGCCGGCCTACTGGGAACTGACGGCCCGGCGGCGGGCCGAACCGTCGTCGGCCATCCGCTCGCGGGTCCTGTCGGCGCGCCATCGCCAGCAAGAGCGCCTGGCTCCTTATGGCTGTACCTGCAACGCCCATATGGGCCACCGGGAGATACGGGCCACGTGCCAGTTGACCGAGGCGGCCCAGCAGTTGTTGCGCGAGGCCTTCGATGCCCTGCGCCTCAGTGCCCGCAGTTACGACCGCATCATCAAAGTGTCCCAGACCATTGCCGACCTGGCCAAAGAACCGGTCATCGCCAAGGATCACGTGGCCGAAGCCATCAGTTACCGCAATAAGATGCACCAGCCATGAAGGGGGGGATGAAGGTGGAACAGGAAACGATGTACGCAGCGGCCCTCCAGTCCCTCAAGGGCTGCGGCAGCCGCCGCCTGCAGGCCCTCCTCGACGTCTGCCGCTCGCCCAGCCAGGCCTGGGGTGCCGTCTGGGATGAAGACCTGCGGCGCCGGACGGGGATTCCGGCCAAGATTTTTTCTCAGCTCAGGCAAGAACGAGATGTTTTTGATTGGGGTACCTTCCAGCGCAGGCTGTCTTTTTATGGCGTCCGGCCCGTCGCCCTGTGGGACGACGATTACCCCAGCTGGCTGCCCTTCATTGCCCGGCCGCCGCTGGTCCTCTTTTGTCAGGGGACGATGGAGCGCGACAGCAGCAGTATCGCCATCGTCGGCTCCCGCAAGGCCAGCCCCTATGGCCTGAATGCCGCCGAGACGCTGGCCGCTGAGCTGGCGGCCCAGGGCTTCACCATCGTCAGCGGCGGTGCCAGGGGCATCGATACGCGGGCCCATCGGGGCGCCCTGAAAGGGAAGGGGCGGACTGTTGTCGTCGCCGCCAACGGCCTGGACCGGACCTATCCCAGGGAGAACAAGGCCCTGTTCCGGCAGGTCGTCGATAGCGGCGGCGCAGTCATCTCGGAATATGCCTTCGGCGTCGAGCCGCTATCCCGGAATTTCCCGGCCCGCAACCGCATCATCGCCGGCATGGCAGCGGCGACGATCGTCGTCGAAGCGGCCCTGCGCAGCGGCTCCCTGATTACGGCTGACCTGGCCCTCGACGAAGGGCGCGACGTCTTTGCCATGCCGGGCAGCGTCTTTTCCGAAACCAGCCGGGGGACGAACCATCTCCTCCGGCTCGGCGCCATCCCCCTGACCTGTGTTGACGATGTGGTCCGGGAATTTCGCCGCCGCGGCTGGCAGGGGCCGGAGACAGCCTGCCATGAAGAAGGCCCCAGCCTGAGTCCGGCCGAACAGGCCGTCATCGACGCCATCCCCTTCGACCGGGCGGCGCCGGTGAGCGAGCTCCTGGAAAAGACGGGCCTCGCCGTCGCCGACCTGCTGCCCATCCTCCTGGCCCTGCAGATGAAGAAAGCCGCCGAGGAACTCCCCGGCGGCTATATCCGCTGTGCTGCGGCCTTTTCTGCCCTATAAGGCGGTGATATACGCTTGGGCTTTGTCGACGGAGACGACGTCGATCCAGCCGAAGGGGACCAGGGCATGACAGCAGGCAAAGAGGGTATGATGGTCTGTGATGAATTCTTTCAGGGCGGCCATGGTCTGGCTGCTGCCTTCGACGCGGCCATAGCTGGCGACGGCCGCGTCGATGAGGACGTTGTCCGGCCATTCCTCGCGGAAGCAGCTGTGCAGGAAGAGAAACAGGTCTAGGACGGGCGCCGGCGCGTCGACGAATTTCTTTTCATTTTCCCAGTCGAGGAAGGTAATCGTCCCGGTTTCCTTATCGTAGGCAATGTCCCGCAGGGCCGGCCGGCCGTGGTGCAGGCCGGCGGCGTGGAGCTGGGCCAGTCCCTGGCCGACTTTTTCAAAGGCATCGTGGCGGACGGCGGCGTATTCCGCTTCCTTGGCTACGCCCTGCAAGGTCTTGCCGGCAGCTTCCATGACGAAGAAGTCTTCATCCAGGAGGACGACCTTCGGCGCCAGGGGAAGGCGGGCGTTGACGGTCATGATCTTGTAGGCTTCGCACCAAAAGGCTGCCGACGGATTCTGTTTGGCAAAGGCATTGCGGCCATTGCCCATGCGGCGCTTGACGAAGTACGTTTTATTTTCAAAAGAAAGTGATAAAATCCGCTTGTCCGGCGCTTTTGTGATGGCAGATTGAACGGATTTTAAGAGAGACCTGTTGAACAAGAAAGTCACACCTTTCAAAATTTTAAGATATAGTTTCAATATTTACAGTTTCTACACATAAGAACGTGCCTACATTATAACAAATTTTGTCAGTAAAATAAATGGCCTGGCCCTTGGAAATAAGGCATTTTCCTGCGAACTCCCCTCGAAATAGACCATCTTGTAAACAAGATGGTCTATTGAATTTGATAAACGCTATTGACAAGTGAAAGAAGACACTTTATAATAATAAACGTAAGTGAATATCAATTTTTTCAAGGGAGATGTGTCGTATGTTTCAGAATACAGATTTTTGGATTGGCTTAGGTATCGGTGTCGTCGCTGGTGTTTTCGGCTATAAACTCATGTCCGAACGGGAACAGCAGCTCCTGGCTATGCAGCAGCCCGCTGCCGGTGCGATGACCGCTTCGGTACCCCTGGCTGAATTGCAGCGTCAGAAAGAAGAATTGGAAGACATGATCGCAGCTCAGGAAGCCACACAGGCGAAATAAGTTTGTAGGGAAGGCCTTTGCGGTTTCAGCGGAAGCCTTTAAATTTAAAGCCATCTGCTAACAACTAACCACTAGCCACTAACCACTTAAAAGGGCTTGTCGTCGTGCGACAAGCCCTTTTTAAGAGGCACAACACCAGGAAGGACTGCTTGTATGATCATTCCGACGTCGAAATGGGACCTCATCATGAGAGCCGTTTCTATTTCGTCTTACTTACCAGGCCGTATCCGCCTGCACAGTAAAAAACTCATTGGCAATGCCGAATTGGGCCGCAAGGTCTACGCCTACATTGCCAGTTATAAAGAAATCGACAAGGTCGATGTCAATGTCCTCACGGGTTCCGTCCTGATCACCTACCGGCCGCAGGTCCTGCAGGCCAATCGGGAACTCGTCCGGGTAGAGAACTATATCATGACCCATGTTGAAAGGAGAAGGTAATTATGTCTTATGCCTCAGGTTTTATGGTGGGCACGTCGATCGGCAAAGCCGTATACGACTTGTTCCACAATAAGAAGGGCAAAGCGGCTGCCGCAGCTGCGCCCGCCGGTGCCTTCCGGCCTCAGGTCCAGGCGGCAAAGGGAGCACCGGAAGTGCCCCGTTTCGCCTGCGTATCCGTCTTGAAAGGCCGTCGCCGCTATCGGGCAGCGGCCCTCGTCGGCAATGCGGAACTGGCCCGCTTGATCGAAGAAAAAGTCAGCACCCTGCCCAATATCCAGTTCATCCAGGTCAGCGCCGTCACGGGCAGCATCCTGGTCTTCGCCCACAGCGAAGGGACCTTGGACCGGCTGGAAAACTTCTTCCGCTTCCGCCTCTTCCCGAATGTCGTCGAAGGCATCGTCAGTGCCGTCTGCGATGCCGGACAGGCCGAAGCGGGGAAATCGGAATCGACGACATATTTGAAGGCCGTCCAGGATACGGCTGACGTCTTCAGTCAGGCTATTTTTCGGAAAAGCAAGGCCTTCCTGGATTTGCGGACCTTGATCGCCGTAGTCCTGACCCTTCGCGGCCTGCGGAAGACCGTATTCCTGGGACAGCGCCCGACAGGGCCGCAGATGCTGTGGTGGGCCCTGTCGTTGTTGAGGGGGCGTTAAGTCATGTACATGCGCAATACCATCTTCCTGCACAGCGAGATCCCCAGCCGCATGCGCCCTGTCCTGAGCGTCAAGCTCCGCCAGGTCCGCGGCATCGTCTCGGCTGTCGTCGAAGAAAAGAAGGTCACCGTCTACTATGTGGGACGGCTGGACCTGCGGGCCCTGAACCTGTTCATCCGTGCCTTTGAAGAAAAATATGGCCGCAAGAAGGAACAGAAAGACGACGACATGGATGTCGCTACGTACCGCCGGGAAGCCATCATCTCCGTCGGCGGCTTCATCGCCATGAACATCCTGCGCAAGGTCAACCCGGAATTCTACGGGTCGATCCTCTTGTTTCGCCGATTATTTACCTTATATATTGCACGCCGCTACATTAAGAACGGCATCATGGGGCTCGTAAGGGACCATCAGGCCAATGCCGATACCCTGACGGCGACGGCAGTCGCTGCGTCCGTCCTGGCTGGCAAGCCTGAATCGAGCCTGACCCTCCTGGCCCTGTCGAACGGGGCCGAAATGATGACCGAATACGCTGCCGAAAAGGCACGCCGTCAGATTTCGGGCCTCCTCAAACTGGACCAGCGCGACGTCTGGCTCGTCGAAAACGGCCATGAACGCAAGGTCCCTGTCGAATCGCTGAAGCGGGGCGACCTCATCGCCGTCCACTTGGGCGAAAAGATCTGCGTCGACGGCAGCGTCGTCAGCGGCAATGCCGCCGTCAACCAGGCTTCCATTACGGGCGAATCCAATCCGGCTATTAAGCAGGAAAAATCGCCGGTCTATGCGGGCAGTGTCATCGAAGCGGGCGACTTGGTCATCCGCGTCGAAAAGGTCGGTGCCGACACGTCCCTGGCCCAGATCATCCACCTCGTCGAAGAAGCCCAGACCCGCCGGGCGCCGGTCCAGAACTTTGCCGATAAGATGGCCAACCTCCTGGTTCCCATCTCCTTCATCGGCGCAGCCATCGTCTACGGGGCCACCAAAGACTGGCAGCGCGTCCTCAACCTCTTGTTCATCGACTTCTCGTGCGGCCTGAAATTGTCGACAGCGACGGCCATCTCGGCAGCTATCGGCGTGGCAGCCCGCAAGGGGATCCTCATCAAGGGCGGCAACTACATCGAAAACCTGGCCGACATCGACACGGTCGTCCTCGACAAGACCGGGACCATCACCATGGGCGTTCCCCAGATCGACCACATCGAAACCGTCGAAGGCGTGGACGATAAGGAAATGATCCTCCTCGCCGCTTCGGCTGAAATGCACTCCGTCCATCCCCTGGCCGTGGCCGTCCAGAAATACGTCAACGCCCAGGGCTGGAAGACGCCGCCTCATGCGTCGTCGGAAACCGTCGTCGCCCGCGGCATGAAAGCGACCGTTCCCGATTTTGAAGGCTACGAAGGCGGGGACATCCTCGTCGGCAGCCGCCGTTTCATGACCGAAGAAGGCGTCGAAGGCATGCCGGCGACGGATAACAAGACCTGGGGCAAGAACCTCTTGTACATCGCCCGCAACGGCGAATATCTCGGCTTCCTGGTCATCCAGGACCCGGTCCGTCCGGGTATGAAGAAGACCCTGAACCGCATGCGCCGCCTGGGCATCGACGAAGTCGTCATGCTCACCGGCGACTCGAAGGACGTCGCCGCCGAAGTCGCCCGCGACATGGATATCGACTCGTATCATGCCGAAATCCTGCCGGAAGACAAGGCCAACTACGTCATGAAGATGCAGAAGCGGGGCAACGTCATGATGGTCGGCGACGGCATCAACGACGCACCGGCCCTGGCCTTTGCCGACATCGGCGTCAGCCTCGGCGGCAACAAGACGGACATCGCCGCTGAATCGGCAGCCATCACCATCCGTTCGGAAGACCCGTCGAAACTGTACGATGCCCTGTACATCGGCAGGGAAACGATGCGGGCCATCAACCAGAACTTCACGGCTACCATTGTAGTCAACTCGGCGGCCATGCTGCTCGGCGCCTTAGGGAAAATCAGCCCCCTCTGGGCTGCTGTCATCCACAACACAGCCACCCTGGCCGTCGTCCTCAACAGCGTCCGCATCCTGAAACCGGCCCGCCCGACCAGACGCCCGGCATAGGGAATCGCGCATGCCAATGGTTTGTAGGGATCCGCACACGCCACACGCCAATGGTTTGTAGGGGCTCGCACGTGGCGAGCCCGTCTGGGAGATGAATACATTCCCGCATCGAGCAGAAACGGGCGCCCCACGTGGCGCCCCTACAGAGATTGGTGGAATTCCCACAGCCGTTGTAGGGGCTCGCACGTGGCGAGCCCACCCGGGAGATGAATACATTCCCATATCAAGCAGAAACGGGCGCCCCACGTGGCGCCCCTACAAGAGATTGGTGGAATTCCCACAGCCGTTGTAGGGGCTCGCACGTGGCGAGCCCGTCTCGGAAATGAATACATTCCCATATCGAGCAGAAACGGGCGCCCCACGTGGCGCCCCTACCAAAGGACTTGTCGTTATGCGACAAGTCCTTTTTTTATAAATGAATTTCAATAGCAACTATTGACAGAGTTTGTGAAAAAATATATAATGTTTATGGTAATGAAATGTATTATCATTAATTAGAAGGGATGTGTGAGTATTATTTACGGAGCTGAAAGGAGCGATGTAAATGAGTGTCGTCATCGTAGGTGGAAATGATTGTATGGTTTGTCGCTATAAGCGTATTTGCAAAGAGTATGATTATAAGGCAAAAGTCTTTACACAGGTACCAAGCGATTTCAAATCGAAAATCGGGTCGCCTGATCTTGTGGTGTTGTTTACCAGTACCGTGAGCCACAGTATGGTCCGTTGCGCCATCAAAGAAGCGCAGCGCAAGAACGTCGAAGTCGTCCGTTCCCATACGAGCAGCTCGAACGCGCTGAAGAACATATTAGCCGCCCGGACGGAAGAGGCCGTCTGAGGCAAGCAAAGGGGAGTTAGTCATGAAAATTGTTTCATTAGCCGATATGAAAGTCGGCCAGTCGGGCGTTGTCGATGCCTTGAAGGGACGGGGAAATATCCAGCACCGCCTCGTCGACATGGGCGTCGTCAAGGGCTCGCATATTTCAGTCTTCAAAAAGGCCCCGCTCGGAGACCCCATTGAGGTAAAAGTCAAAGGGTGCGCACTGGCACTGCGCATGAATGAAGCGGCGATGATTTCCGTCGCCGTAGAACAATAAAGGGGGTACATAGTAGTCATGGAAAATGCAGCAAAGATCAAGATTGCCCTGGCCGGCAATCCGAACTGCGGTAAAACGACGATTTTTAACAACATTACCGGCGCCAAACAGCACGTCGGCAACTATCCTGGCGTTACTGTCGAAAAGAAAGAAGGCCATCGTACCTTCAACGGCAAGGACCTGCTCTTCGTCGACCTGCCCGGCACATACAGCCTGACGGCACGGTCCCTCGATGAAGTCGTAGCCCGTAACGTCATCATCAATGAAAAACCGGACATCATCGTCAACGTCCTCGATGCGTCCAACCTGGAACGTAACTTATACCTGGCCGCACAGCTCGTCGAACTGGGCCGCCCCATGGTCATCGCCTTGAACATGATGGACATTGCCGAACGCATGGGCATCCAGATCGACCTCAAGAAGCTGGGCAAACAGCTCGGCGCCGTCGTCGTGCCCCTCGTCGGCAGCAAGAACATCGGCACGAAAGAACTGCTCGACGCCATTTCCAGTACGCAGACCCAGAATCTGGTCAATGCCAAAGTCGATTACGGCGCTGACGTCGAACCGGCGATTGCCAACCTGACCGATGCCATCGAAAAAATGGGCATCATCAAATACCCGGTCCGCTGGCTGGCCGTCAAGCTCCTGGAAAACGACTCCGACGCCATTGCCAAAGTCCGCGCTATGGAAGGGACCCAGTCCATCCTGGCCCTGGCTTCGACTCTGCGCGATTCCCTGGCCAACAAGATCGATTTGGACTTCTATTTCGCTCAATGCCGATATCAATTCGCAACTGACGTATTTAATAAATCGATTATCAATGTCGGTTCGAGCGACTCCTTGTCCGACAAGATCGACAGCGTCCTGACCCACCGTTACTTAGGGATCCCGATTTTCCTGGCCCTCATGTGGCTCATGTTCGTCGTCGTCATCGACGTCGGCGCCTACCCGCAGGGCTGGCTCGACACGGGCTTCTCGATGCTCGGTGACTGGTGCAGCGATGTCATCGAAGATGAACAGCTCCGCTCTCTCGTCGTCGACGGCGTCATCGGCGGTGTCGGTTCCGTTCTTTCCTTCGTTCCCCTTATCGTCCTCTTGTACTTATTCATCAGCCTTCTCGAAGATACGGGTTATATGGCCCGTGCCGCCTTCCTCATCGACCGCGCTATGCGTGCCCTGGGGCTGCACGGCAAGTCCTTCATTCCTATGATCCTCGGCTTTGGCTGCAACGTACCGGGCATCATGGCCGCTCGTACACTGGACAATGAAAAAGACCGTCTGGTCACGATCCTGGCCTGCCCGTTCATGAGCTGCGGTGCCCGCCTGCCGGTATACACCTTGCTCATCGCTGCTTTCTTCGGCGCTTCCGGCCACGGTGGTACGGTCCTCTTCGGCGTATACCTTTTAGGTATCATCATTTCCGTCTGCGTCGCCCTGGTCCTCCGTCACACGACCTTTAAAGGCGAACAGGAACCGTTCGTCATGGAAATGCCGCCGTATCACATTCCGACCTTGAAAGGCGTCCTCATGCACATGTGGGAACGCACGGTCTTGTACCTCAAGAAAGCCGGTACTTTCATCCTCGGCGCATCCGTCCTGGTCTGGTTCCTCACGGCATACCCGATGGACGTCGAATATTCCCAGGACTTCGATGCCGCTAAAGATCAGGTCACGGCTGAAATGGAACAGAAACAGTCTAACATCCTTCAGTCCTACGGCCTCAGCGCTATCGAAGACAATGCCGCTTTGAACGATATGTATGAATCGATGGTCGCTACGGCTGATGAAGCCGCCGACGAAGCCGACGAAGACGAAGCCGATACGGGCAATGCCCTGAACCCGGCCGCTGCCTTGAGCTCCGTCGAAGACCAGGTCAAAGACTCTGAAAATGCAGAAGATAACCTCTTCATGGGCAAATATCCCCAGGGCTTTGCCGACCTGCAGGAACAGAATCCGGCTGTCTTCGCTCAGGCTTTGCCGCTCTTCGATGCCAAAGCCGATGCTGACGACGAAACGTCTAAGCTCGACGACCAGCAGAAGTCGGAAAAACTGGAACAGTCCTATGCAGCCCGTCTTGGCCACTTCGTAGAACCGGTCATTGCACCGCTCGGCTTCGACTGGAAAATCGGCGTAGGCCTCATCGCCTGCACAGCGGCTAAAGAAGTCATGGTTTCCACGCTGGGTACGATTTACAGCGTCGGCGGTGACGATACCCATGAATCGGGCCTCGTCGCTTACCTCCGTGATGACCCGGACTTCAACCAGGCCGTCGCCTTGTCGCTTATGGTCTTCGTCCTGCTCTACATGCCGTGCGTCGCTGCCATGGCCGTCATCAAACGTGAAACAGGCTCGTGGAAAATGCTCCTCGTCAGCAATGGCATGTGCCTCGTCCTCTCGTATGTCCTGGCCTTTGCCACCTATCACCTGGCCCTCATGGCCGGCCTCGGCGCTTAAGACTTGAAGCAACCCCTTCCATAACGTATAATATTAGTGGCTCGTGGCTAGCCTCCCCTCATAGGGGAGGTGGCCCAAAGGGCCGGAGAGGTTGATTTTAAGCCTCCACTCATAGGCCCTTTTTGGCCCGTCAGGCGTTGACCGCAGGGAAAGGCAGGACGGCTGCCAAAACGGAGAGCCGGGTTGGAGGTGGCCCAAAGGGCCGGAGAGGTTGATTTTATAACGAATAATTGCTAATCCCGAGAGGAGGTATATCTATGAGTCCTGCAACCATTATCGTCGCTATCGTCGTCATCATCGCCGTAGCGTACTTCATCCACCATATCCGCGGCCTGTTCAACGGAACGGCCAGCTGCTGCGGCAACTGCTCAGGCTGCTGCTCATCCAGTGGAAAGACAAAAACGGGGGACGATTCCAAATTGCCTCCGTGCTGCCGGAAATAGCATAAGAAAAGGGACTGTCGCACGTGCGACAGTCCCTTTTTGCTTTCCTCGGACTCAGATGCGGCGTTCCACCGCGACAGATTCAAACTGACAACGACGCTTCGGGAAGCCCTCAGTGCGTAGCGGGCCGCCCGCCGTAGCCATCTGTCCGGGCAATCGTCTCCTGCTCCTGATGGGGCATAATGACTCTGGGCGGCCCCTACGATATCGCATCCAGGCGATGGGAATAAACGCGGCCACAGATTGCAAAAAAACATACGGCCAATGGCCTTGTGCGTAGGGGCCGGCCTGATTAAGGCGGCCCGCTGTGAGATTTGACCATAGCCTATTCGAGTATAATGGCAGGCTTTTCATTAAAGACATCATCTTCACGATGAAATCACCGGCTAACTCGGGTTTGGTCCTTTCCTTCGTCCACATCCGGTATCCTATAGGAATCGCTAAATAGCAGATTCCTTCACGTGGACTCAGTACAGGGGCGCTCAGCGTCAGACTAACGAAGCAATCGTTCATATAGGGCTTGCCTGTATGGCAGGCATAGTTATGCAATAAAGAAACAGCATCGAACTTCTTGCCGAACTTCGGCACCGTCGTGTCATCGACACTGAGGCAGATAACCAGGTGATGAGGCAGTCAGGAAATTTACAGTCTGCTGCGACGGCAGGAAACATGGTATAATGAAAGAAAAGTATCAGAAAGGATGAGAACGGGAAGCATCCCGATTGAGAAATTGATATGAAATCTGTTGCTTCAGTAATCAAAGAGAATCTAGTGTTTTTTCTGGCGGTAGTGGCGGCATTGGTGTCGATGACGGCCGTACCGCCTTCGGCAGCTTATGCCGGGTATATCAATATGCCTGTACTGGCGATTTTGTTCTGTCTCATGGTCGTCATCGGCGGCGTGCGGGAAAGCGGCGTCTTTTCTGCCGTGTTGGCCCGTCTCCTGCTCCGCCTGGGGACGATGCGCCAGCTGGCGGCGGTCCTGGTATTTGCCTGTTTTTTTGTCAGCATGTGGGTGACCAATGATGTGGCTCTCCTGACCTTTGTGCCTTTTTCCCTGATGGCCCTGCCCAAGGTGGCCAGTGAGGAACAGATGGCTCTCGTCATCGTCCTCCAGACGCTGGCGGCGAATCTGGGCAGTATGTGTACTCCCGTCGGCAATCCGCAGAACTTGTATCTTTATTTTTATTACGCCATGGATCTGCCATCGTTTCTGACGCTGCTCCTGCCATATACCCTGGTGTCTTTCCTGTTGCTGGCGCTGTCCCTGTTCCGCTTGCCGGGGACGCCGATTCCTATTTCCGTCCGGCTGGCTGCCCGGCGGACAAGGAATCTGCCTGTCTTGGCGCCATCGCGTCGGCTCTGGCTCTTGGGCGGGATGTTTTTCCTGTCCCTGCTCACTGTGGCCTATGTCCTCGATTATCGCCTTACCTTGGCCATCGTTATCGTCGTTACGGCATTGACCCGGCCACGGTATTTCCGTTATGCCGATTATCGGCTTCTGGGCACTTTTGTGGCCTTTTTCATCCTCGTAGGCAATATGAGCCAGATGCCTGGATTCAGGGACCTGCTGACAGGGTATCTGGACGGTCATGAATTCTTCATGGCCCTTTTGGCCAGTCAGGTCATCAGCAATGTGCCGGCAGCCGTCCTCTTGTCGGGCTTTACCGATGAGGCAGCGGCCTTGCTGCTGGGAACTGATATAGGGGGATTGGGGACGCTGGTTGCTTCTATGGCAAGCCTCATTTCCTATGGCATGTACGTCCGGTCCTATCCCCGGCAGCAGGGAAGGTATCTGAAACTGTTTAGCCTGCTCAACCTGGCCTATCTGCTGGTACTGGTCCTGATTGCCTGGTTGTACGGATTCGGAGTATAATGAAAATATAGAATTAGGAAAGAATAGGATAAGGAGGGATTTTCCATGAGTGTAGAATTTGAAGGAAATAAGGCGTGCATTGCGCCGGAAGGGGTATTTATTATCGGGACGTACGACGAAAAGGGCGTGCCCAATGCCATGAATGCCGCCTGGGGAGCCCAATCGGATTACGGCGAAATCACGCTCTTTTTGGCTAAACACAAGACGACGGACAACATCAAACATACCAAGGCCTTTACCGTCGCCTTTGCCACCAAGGATACGGTTGAAATTGCCGATTACTTTGGCGTAGAAACGGGCAATAAGGTAAATAAGATTGAAAAGGAAGGCTGCCACGTCCACAAGAGCGGCCACGTCAATGCTCCGATTATCGAAGAATTCCCGGTCACCTTGGAATGTGAATGTACCAGCTATGACGATAAGACGGGCATCCTCGTAGGCAAAATCGTAGCCCAGCAGGCCGACGAATCGGTCCTGACAGACGGCAAAATCGACTACGACAAACTGCAGCCCATCATCTTCGACATCGCTACCATGACCTATCGCCTGATCGGTCCCGTCGTAGGCCAGGCCTTCCATGACGGACTGAAATTGAAAGGCTGAACTTAACGCATAACTGCAAGAAATGGCAAGACAGTTGCTGCAATAGACCGTCGTAGAGGGCGCGCCTGTTCTGACTAAAAAATCCGCCGAAAAATTCGACGGATTTTTTAGTGCTCATCATGACACAGTGCCGCCGTATACGCAATGGAAAAGGTAGCGGCAGTGTCTCTGATGAACGGGATATTATTGTTTTTTATATTACCGTTCTAGGCCTGATAGGAATGGGGCTTAATGAGGAATGAAATGAGGGAGACTTGTCAGGCGCTTCGATGCTTCCCAGTCAGCTGCAGCAGCCGTAGTCCGGCCCAGTGACTGCTCAATAGCGGCCCGAAGGATGTACCAGCTTTGGGGGACAGGATACTTGTGCATGTTCAGGAGATCGATGCTCTTGGTAGCACAAGACAGCGCCTGGACCGCGTTTCCCAATTTCCATTGAATCCATGCTTCTTGTTGATACGTATTGACCACGAACGGGTAGTACGTATTTTTTTCTTCTTCAGAAAGCTTATTACGGGAAATCCGGCATTCCTTCAGGGCTTCTTCATAGTTACCCGATTTGGTCAGTAGGCGGGCATAGTCCAGATGGCCGCGGGCAGGGTTTTTATCATGCTCCAGATATTTACGGTAAAAAGCAAGGCCCAGGTCTTTTTGATTCATTGTGATATAGTTGCGGCTGATTGTATAACTAAGTGTCCTGTCCTTGTTCCATTCCGGATGGGCTTCAACCAGTGTCTGCATACGGTGAGCCGCTTTGTCTTTCTGTCCCATCATATATTCATAGACGATGGCAAGACTATTCAAGAGAATATCCTCGGGATTTTTGCGGAGCCCCTGCAATGTGTCCGCATAGCCGGCCCCCGGGTTCCCATCCATCATATCATAGAGGCTGCGGATCCCATAAGGAAGCGGACTGTTGGGGGCATGAGCGGTCATCTGCTCCAGATGGCTCTCTGTTCCAGCGTCATCGCCGTAGTACCAGGACAGGCCGGCAAGTGATAAATCCTGCCAGGCTGATTCAGGGAAGGATTGATTATATTCTTTTTGATAGAGAATGGACAGGAACAGTAACTGTGACGACAGGGGAGAAAAGGCGTCATTTAGACGGAGCTCTCGGTCGCGGGTATGGCGCTCTTTGATAATCGTATCCAGCCGCTTTTGCCTTTGAGCTGCATCGGGGGGAACGGGGGCTGTAATCGTATCCTGAAAGGCATCCCGCACGTCTTTAGCAGGCAGATCTTTGTTCAGTCGGTACCGCAGGATGCCATTCTTGTCGATTAATATCAATCGGGGCAGGGAATTGGTATATAGGTGGTAGTCTCCTGTAAGAACGGGAAAGGGGAAGGCTTCTTCTTTCAGCCAGTTTTCTATTTTGCTCGTCCTGCCAGTCTGTAGGACAAAGAAGTTCATCTGTTCATGATATGAAACATAGGCTTTTTTCGTGAAATCCGCATAAGCCGTATTGGCAGAACCGGGAATAGAAGATGAGATGAAAAGAGCTGCTGGCCTGTTTCCAGCCGTTACTGTTACAGTGCGTCCCGAATCTTTGCTGATGAATCCGGTAACGGGAACGGATGTACCTGCCACTGCTTCCGAAACAGGAATCTGGAGGGGGCGGGACTTTTTAGCCGGCGTTATTTTTTCCTGTTTCGTTAGAGACGGGACGTTTACTGTCTGCACGATTTCATTTTGAGGTTGTATCGCCGCAGGTGCAGCTGCGGCCGGTGTGTCTGCTGCCATGACCGTGTATCCTGTCAGAAAAAGACCAGTCACAGCCAGTGCAATTTGACGTCGTAATAGTTTCATAGTTCAAAACCTCCTGCCTGATATATATCATAACTTCATTTTTACATACTCTAGTACGGGATGTCAATCCTTTCCCCGGAGACAAGAGACGGAATGACAGGAAGCCGGAAAAGATGTTATAATGAAATAACTTAGTCGCTGAACGACTAAGAAAAGCGACTAAGATAACGACTAAGATAATGACCAAGATAGCGATATAAACCAGCTTTTCGTGGGTGTCAAGGTCTTGTGTATAATGGAGAGAAAAAAGCTTTATGAGGAGTATTGGATGGTATGCAAAATGTATCTGGATTAGCTTGGATTGGGGTATATATTGTATTTTGGTTTGCCTTTTCGATGTACAATGGAGTCAGCCGATTACATAGCAGTGCAGTTGCTTCAGACGATGAGGCATATGAAGGAGAATACGATGATGAGGCATATGAGGACGAGTCGGATGATGAACGGGTTGAACGGCTGATATCGTGCATTGAGAAGGCAGAAGTTGTCGTCAGCCCCCGGACGATAGCCAAAATAATTTTGCTGGTACCCATCTTTCTCTTTCTTATCGATGGATTTGGTTATCTTATTGCTTATGGGGTATTGAACAGCCAGCTTTCCATCATTCAAAGAGGCATTTTGATAGCCTTGGCAGGCTTTTCACTCATTGCATCTTGCCGTTCCTATATAGAAACACGGGCCATAGCCAGAATTATTTTAGAAAATGAAGATTACAACGTCATGAAGGTAAAAATCATTGAGGAAGAAGACCGACAAACGGAACCCACTTGGTGGCCGCTGATTCGTTATGCAGGTCCCTGTGTGGTGTCGGCGTATACGCTGGTAAAAATCATTATGAATTAATCGAGGAAAATGCCATCGCCATTCCAGAATACGCCGAACAAGTCTGAATCCAAGAAAAAATCACCTGCTTCAAGGGTGCGATGCTACCCTTGAAATAGGTGATTTTTATATAGAGATTTTTTTGTTTGCAATTAGTCCTAGCAGTCTGCGAGATGGACCAGAAGGTTTATTTTTTCCGGATTCCCAAGCTTCTATTGTCTTTTTTGAAACACCAAAGTATTGTGCAAATAATTTTTGTGTCAACCCTAACTGATTTCGTATGTCTCTTATTTCGTCACTTGAATATGTAGTTATTGGCTCAATGTCAATTTTTCTTTTATGTCTAGGAAGATGCTTGGTTTGGGTATCTAAAATAGCGTCATTCAGCGATTCAGATAACAAATCAAATGCTTTGCTCATGGAGAACACCTCGCTTATAAATTCGATTCCAAGATATCGATTTGCTTTTTCAAATGATTTCGCTCTTCTTTCGTTAAATTTTCTAATTCATTTTTTGCGAAAACAGCTAATAAATAAATAGTTTCCTTGATTTCAAAATCGACATAACAAACTCTTGTACTTCCACTTTTACCACGGCCTTCAAAGGCAAAGCGCATTTTTCTCATTTTTCCTGTTCCCCGAATTACAGCACCTATTTTAGGATTTTGCAATAATTGATTCTCCAATCGCCGTAAATCTTCATCATTGAAACCTAACGCTGCCCAAGAACGTGTAAAAAGGCGTGTCTGAATAAATGTTCTTTTAATTTCCAATTTAGTACCTCTATCTATATTTTACCCTATTCAATAGGATGAATACAAGTGCTTTTTATGATAGAATAGGAGGGGGAGTGAAATAGTTTGTGTAAACAGGTTATTGGACAGGAAGCCTATATCCTGCTGTAATGGAGGGAAGCCTGGTCTAAAAATATGAAAGGGAAGGGTACGGCTATGATTGATGGAGAGCGATTGAAAGATGTTTTAGTGCAGTATAAAAAAGATGTTGTGCCGAAACATTGGCAGGATGAAAAGTATAAATGGGAAGCACTCAAATGGTTTCAAAACAATTGGAATATTAACGCAACGGATTTTGCGGATATGCTCAACCGTTCGTTTTCCCAAACCTATAATCTGCTGGCATCGATGAATAATTTCCCGGCCAAGATGATTACTGGTTTTGCTGAGACAGCTCCAGAGGACGTACGCTCGATGTACATCGATTTGTTTGATGAGAGCAAGGATATATATGAGCGAATCAATACCTTTAAACTGCAATCGGACCTTCTTCTCGAAAAATATGGAAAGGGAGCGGGACAGCATTATCAATCTGAGAATGCTATTACGACCTATTTGTGGCTGCGTTATCCAGATAAGTATTACATATATAAATACAGCGAAGTAAAGGCTGTGTCAGATGAATTGAGTAGTGACTATATATTCAAGAAAGGCGCGTATGCAGATAATATCAGGAATTTTTACTCTTTGTATAATGAAATCTGTGAGCATCTAAAACAGGACGACGAACTCGTGAACTTATTCAAGAGCCAGCTGACAGATGACTGCTATCCGGATCCATGCCTGAAAACACTGACCTTTGATGTGGGTTTTTATATTTCCCGTGATTATTCAAAGCGTAGTGAAGCAGAATCTTCTGATGTTGAGTGGTATCCCTCGATAGAAGAATATGCTCCGGGAATCACAACAGCCGAGTGGATTGATCTGCTTGAAGACAAAAGTGTTTTTACACAGAGCAGCCTTGAAATCATGAAAAGAATGCAGGACTATGGCGGAGCTGCTACGTGTACTCAGCTTGCTGCAAAGTATGGAGAAAGCAAGAACTTTTATAATGCTGGATCCGTTGGGCTGGCAAAGCGCATAGTAGAAAAGACCGGATGCCCTATTATGCCGAAGAATTCTGACAATTCTCGATGGTGGCCCATTCTCTATATCGGCAGATATGCAGCCAAAGATGAGAAGGGAAGTTACGTGTGGAAGTTGCGCCGTGAATTAGCCGCTGCCTTGAATCAGGTGGGTTTGAGCGGCGTAGCTCTTTATGCCAAATCAAATGGTGATGGAGAACCCAAGTATTGGTGGCTGAACGCCAAACCAAAGATATGGAGTTTTTCTGACCTGCAAGTCGGTGAAGTACAAGACTATACACTTTATAATGCAAACGGCAATAAGCGGCGCATTTTCCAGAACTTCATAGATGCTAAGACGGGTGATCTTGTCATTGGCTATGAATCCAATCCGGTCAAGCAGGTTGTAGCGCTTGTAAAAGTCAGCGCGGCGAATGACGGTCAGAAAATATGTTTTGAAAAAACGGAGTCACTGGAAAACCCGATTGATTATCAGACATTAAAGGAATGTCCGGAGTTGGCGAAGATGGAGTTCTTCAAAAATCCGAACGGCAGTTTTTTCAAATTGACCAAGAAAGAATATGAGTTCATCATGGACATCATCCGCGATGAAAATCCGCGGAACTCTCATGAGGAGAAGATTCCATCGTATACGAAGCAAGACTTCTTGTCTGAAGTCTATATGACTGACAAAATGTACGACCGACTGGTAGGCGTGCTCAGCAACAAGATGAATATCATTCTGCAAGGCGCACCGGGCGTAGGTAAGACCTTTGCTGCCAAGAGGCTGGCTTATTCTATGATGGGAGAGAAAGACGACAACCGGATTGAATTCGTGCAGTTCCATCAGAATTATTCTTATGAAGACTTCATGATGGGATACAAACCGTCTGGAAATGGTTTTGAATTGAGGTATGGTGTGTTCTACCGTTTCTGCCAGAAAGCGGCCAATGAGCCGGATAAAAAATTCTTTTTCATCATTGATGAAATCAACCGGGGAAACCTGAGCAAGATTTTCGGTGAACTCCTGATGTTGATTGAAAAAGACTACCGTGGGACAAAGTTAACACTGGCTTACAATGGCATGCCGTTTACGGTCCCGAAAAATCTTTATCTTATTGGCATGATGAATACGGCTGACCGCAGCCTGGCCATGATAGATTATGCCTTGCGCCGTCGGTTCAGCTTCTTCGAGATGAAACCGGGATTTAACTCAAAAGGATTCGAAGCTTATCAACAGGCACTGAAAAACGATACGTTCAATAAACTGGTGGATAAGGTTATTAAGCTAAATGAAGAAATCAGCCAGGATAAATCATTGGGAAAAGGCTTCTGTATCGGGCACAGTTACTTTTGTGGAAGAACCAAGGAGAATTGCACTGATGAATGGATGAAGTCTGTCGTAGATTATGATATCCTGCCGATGCTTGCAGAATACTGGTTTGATGATGACAGCAACGTGCAGCGCTGGAAGAATTCCTTTAAGGAAGTATTTCAATGAGTAAGTATAAACGTATCTTCATAAAGAATATCTACTATATGCTGTCTTATGCCTTCACCACCTTGAAGCAATCCATCTACGAAGATATCGAGAAGGAGCCTTTCGACAATATCCATAATCTGTTTGCGGCGATTCTGGCAAAAGGAATCGGTCTTCAGCTGAAACAGGGATTGTATCGGGAATACATCAACTGTGTCGAAGATTTGACCGTCGTCCGGGGGAAAATCGACATGCCCGGGACTATCCGGAACAGGCTCCAGGCCCGGCTGGCCGTGACCTGTGATTATGATGAGCTGTCCGAGAATACCCTTTTGAACCAGATTCTGAAATCAACCGCCTTGCTGCTCCTTAGGCAAAAGGATGTAGACGAAAAATACAAGGCAGAACTGAAAAAAAAGAAATGCTCTATTTTTCTGAAGTAGATGAAATAGAGCTATCCCAGATACGCTGGTCGGAGATCCATTTGCAGAGAAATAACCGGACATACCAGCTGTTGCTCGCCATTTGTCAGCTCCTGGTCGAAGGTTCACTCATGACCACGGAAAAAGGTGATTATCACTTAGCCAGTTTCGTCGACGAGCAGCGAATGAGCCGATTGTATGAAAAATTTATCCTGGAGTACTACGCACAGGAATTCGGACAGCGGATCAAGGGATTTTCGTCAAGAGCACGGCAGATTCACTGGCAGCTGGATGACGGCAACGATGTCCTGTTGCCAGTTATGCAGACAGACATTACACTTACATATGGGACACAGACGCTCATCATTGATGCTAAGTACTACCAGCGTACGTTGCAGACAAACTTCAACGTACGGACGATTCATTCGGGAAATTTGTACCAAATTTTTACCTACGTGAAGAACAAAGAGGCAGAACTAAAAGGAACCGAGCACTGTGTTTCTGGAATGCTTCTCTATGCGAAAACCGATGAAAATCTCGTGCCGGAAAATGTGTACCAGATGAGCGGTAACCAGATATCGGTGAAGACACTGGATTTGAATCAGGATTTTTCAGAGATTTCGAGACAGTTAAACCAGATTGTGGCAAATCATTTCGGAGTTGATATACCAGGGAGCTGATTACGGGCGTGATTATCGGGGGAGGGCCGCCACATTCCTCTTAACATACATTGAAAGCCGGTAGCCTATGTAAGATTCAGGAAAAAATGACTTGATCGCTGACCGACTAAGAAAAGCGACTAAGATAACGACTAAGTTGGCGATATGTTGAAAGGATGAGCTTAGCGTGTCCATAACTCAGTTTTCTTGGGTGCTCCGTTAGGCATTTGGATGATTCCCCGGACAAACTGGGCTGGCAATCGTACATAGACTGGAGCGGGCGCCCCACGTGGCGCCCCTACGAACCTGGGTCTTGTGTTGTAGGGGCGTGCCAGGCCTTTTCAGCCCGTTAGGTCATGACTGCAAGAATGGTGAAAACGTTGTTGAAACGAATCGCCGTAGAGGGCGCGCCCATTCTGGCCAGGGGGAAATGGAAACGAATCGTATTTGACAAGAAAATGGTGCAGCTGGTATACTTATAGTGTAGATACACGAAAAAGGGAACAGGGAGGATATAATGGAACGGGATGAAACGGTGAAAAAAAGAATTCATTTACGGCCTTGTCATGCCTTTAATCTACGCCAGGCAAATCTGGCAGTCACTGCTTTATATGATAAGTATTTACATGAAGCGGGAGTAACGGTGCAGCAGTATTCTGTCCTTTGGCACATCAAAGAGCTGGGCCCCTTATCAATTACTTCATTGTCCCTGGAGATGAACCTGGATCGGACAACGTTATCACGCAATATTACCTTGTTGGAGCGGCGGGGATTCGTGGAGAACGTCCCTTCGACGGGAAGAAAACATGTAGTGCAGTTGACGGATCAGGGAGAAAATTTATTTCTTCAGGCACAAACTGCTTGGCAGGCAGCACAACATGAGTTGGAGCAAAGGCTGGGTAAAGACGGCATGGCACAGTTGGAAAACTTATTATTACGGATTATAGAGTAGTTCTTTATTTACACTTAACGTGTATATACACTATATAAGGAGAGGGTTCTAGATGGAGTATACACAATTAGGAAAACAGATTTATGATGAAGCAGTAGCCGCAGGTTTTGATTCATGTGGCATTATTCCGATTGATAAAATGGATGGCTTTTTAACGCGGTTGAAAGAGCGAGAAGAACGGGTTCCTTCCAGTGCCGGCTTTTATGAATCTTTGAACTTCGGTCATGTAAGACAACGGTTCCCCTGGGCGAAAGCCGTCGTTATCTGTACCTATTGGTTAGGAAAATACCGATATCCCCAATCGTTGCAGGGGAAATATGCCAAAAGTTTTTTCTTGTCCCCAAGTAATTCCTGCTGTATGGACATGCAGAAAAAATGTCAGCAATTAGAAGCCTGGTTTGCTAATCGCGGAATCCATGCCGAAGGCGGAAATCAATTCAGTCAGATTAGTATTGGGCCCTTGCGATATACGGCCATGATGGCTGGATTAGGGATCATCCGGAAAAATAATTTTCTTTATACCGAAAAAGGTTCTTTTATTGCACTCGTTGGTTATGTCATCGACGAGGAATGTCTGATGCAGCATACGCCTGCGTTGCGTCCCTGTGCGGATACCTGTCATCTTTGTCAGCAGAATTGTCCCAGCAAAGCCTTGAAAGGGCCGTTCACTATGAGCCCCCTGGAATGTGTTTCATTTATCACGACATTTGCAAAAGGCCAACTGCCAGAAGGTATGGATGATTCCGCTTGCGGCACCTGGATTTGTGGTTGTGATAGTTGTCAGGATGCCTGTCCCTATAATCGTCTTCATGACTGGAATACAGGTGCTGCCTATCCCGGTTTGGAAGAACTGGCCTCAAAGTTGCAGCCTGAAACCTTATTGAAGCAAACGGATGAATTTATCCAGCAGAAAGTCATTCCTTATACCGATTATCATGTTGCAAAAGATGAGGCACAGACACTACGGATTTGTGCGGATCGCTCGATTCGAAATCAACATTGAGTGAACGTACTCCCGCCTATAGAGGCAGGGGACTCTTGCAGAATCAGGTTAAAACCATCCGTTAACGGCTAACCCCTAGCCCCTGGCCCCTAGCCACTTAAAAAGGCGCTGTCTCCATGGGACAGCGCCTTTTTCTTAATGTCCTGCGACTTCGGCTGTGGGCTGGAATGCCTGGGCAGCTTCGGGGTTTTCGTTCATGGCGTCGATGCGGGCGCGGTATTCGCTATCCGAAGCGTAGCGTTTGTTTTTGTAATAGCCGACGGTCAGGAAGGGGACGATGATGATGGCGATGGCTAAGTAACCGCAATAGCCGTAGCCGTATTTGATGATGTTGGTCAGGCCGGCGACGGAGACGGTCATGGAGGCGATGATGATGAACAGGGTGACGATGGCCGAACGGGTGACGGCGCTATGGCTTACTTTCTTCAGGCACTTCGTTTCCGAGAAGCGGGCTGTGAAGCCGAAGACTGTCGTGACGCCTGTCGAGATGAGGCACAGCAGTAAGAAGGCGCTGTAGGCGATGGTCAGCCAGGACATGCCCATGGCTTTGCAGCTGGTCAGGGTCGGTAAGGGCGATTTGCCGTAGATGCCGGTCCAGCCTAAGAGCATGCAGACCGCTAAGGTCAGGGCGATGGCATTCATGACGAAGGAGAACCACATGGACGTAGCGCAGTTCTTACGAGTGACCAGCGGCGTGCCGACAACGATCATCGTCGGGATGACGACGCACTGGAAACCGGAATAGGTGAAGGCGTGGAGGATGGCCGTCGGCAGTTTGCTGAAGCCGTTGGCGGCAAATTCCTGGGCCATGGCGGCCGTGAAGAACTGTGTCCCTTCGATGGAGCCGCCCATGTAGATGCCGACGGAGAAAATCATGATGACCATGGCCAGGATGGCGATGCCCATGTAGGTCGTTGCCCGGCGTACCAGGCCGGCGCCGAAGATGGTCAGGAAGAAGATGATGGCGCCGACGACGCCGATGCCGGTGTAATAGTTGAGGCCCGTCTGGGCATTGATGGCCGAGGCGGCACCGGAAATCGTAGCCGATACGGCCATTAAGACCATGATGTAGAAGAAGGCTTCAAACAGGTATTCGATGCCCTTGAAGGGGCTGTATAAGTTCTGGAATAACTGACGGTAACTGGTGAGATGACGGGAATTGTACATGTTCATGGCTTCCTTGATGGTCAGCGTGAACAGCAGCATGGTGATGATAGCCGTAATCGGACCGAGCCAGCCGAGGCTGACGAAGTAGACATTTTCCTGGTTGCCCGTAGCGAAACCGCCGCCGGCGTGGGAACTGAATAAGACGGCACCGACGGAAAAACACATGCTCAGTGAAGCGGCTTTGATCGATGAAATATTAGCCATAAGATTTTCCTCCTTTTAAGAACCATGGAGAGAAACGAAAACGCCTTTCGTCTCTCTGCTCGAAGCATTGAAGAGACGAAAGGCGTTGTATGATCCTTCCGCGGTACCACTCTGTTTCATCCTTGCGGATGCACTCTCGGATACGGCTCATGGCGATATCCACGCTCTATAACGGGAGTTCCCGTATCGGCCTACTCCATTCAGCCTCTCCGCTCGGCAATGAGTTCGGTCCGGTATCGCTGCTGCCTCACACCAGCCGGCAGCTCTCTGGAAACGATAGACTCAGACGTACTATTTTGCGTCGTCGCGTTTATGACGTTTATCAGTTGATGGTGCTATGATAGCATCATCACTTAATAAAGTCAAGAATGAAGCATAATATTTTTTGAAATAAACGCACTAAACGTTTAAGTTTAAGGTTTAACTACGAAAATACGATTCGGAGCTCGTAGGGGTCGCACGTGGGCGACCCGTTGGGGATTTGGATGATTCTTTTAGCAACTTGGTCGATAAATCGTACATATCCTGGAGAGGGCGCCCCGCGTGGCGCCCCTACAGAAAAGGCGCTGTCGCATTAAGCAAAAAACGTATAATGCGATAGCCGCTTTTGCTTCAAACATTAAAGAGAATGGGGTCGCGTATGTTGGTTGAAACCTTCGTGTGATAGCCCCTACGAACCACTAGCCACGAACCACTAGCCACTAGCCACGAACCACGAACCACGAACCACGAAAAAAGAGACTGTCGCATGTGCAACAGCCTCTTTTTCCTACTTATCGCGGGAAAGGTCGACCTCTTTCAAGGGAATGAGGTGGGTCTTATGTTTGAGTTTGTGATAGAAGAAGACGGCCAGGAAGACGGGGATGCCGATGTAGGCGACACTGGCACCGTACCAGTCGATTTCTGCGCCTGTGAAGGCCGAGTAGTTCTGGCCTGCCGTGACGATGATGCACATGATCAGGGCCAGGAGGGGGCCGAAGGGGAACCACGTTGCCTTATAGGGCAGGTCTTTCAGGTCTTTACCCTGGGCGATATAAGCCCGGCGGAAGCGGAAGTGGCAGATGGCGATGCCGATCCAGGTGATGAAACCGGCCATGCCGCTGATGTTGACCAGCCAGTCATAGGCTTTGCCTTCGCCGATGAGGGACGTCAGGAAGGCAGCCAGGCCGAAGACGACCGTTGCGAACAGGGCATACGACGGGACGCCGCGCTTGTTCAGCTTGAGGAAGCATTTCGGTGCCTGCCCCGTTTCGGCCATGGCGTAGAGCATACGCGTCGAGACGTAGAGGCCCGAGTTGCCTGCCGACAGGACGGCGGTCAAAATGACGGCGTTCATGATGGAAGCGGCTGCGGCCAGGCCGAAGCGTTCAAAGACCAGCGTGAACGGGCTGATGGAGATATTTTCGATGTTCGTGTTGAGCAGATTCGGGTCCGTGTAGGGGATGAGGAAGCCGATGACCGTAAAGGCGCCTAAATAGAAGATGAGGATACGCCAGAAGATGGAGTGGACGGCGCGGGGCACGTTCTTTTCCGGATCTTCACTTTCACCGGCGGCGATGCCGATCATTTCCGTCCCCTGGAAGGAGAAGCCGGCGACCATGAAGATGCCCAGCATGGCCGTGAAGCCGCCGACGAAGGGCGCATCGCCGATGGTCCAGTTGGTAAAGCCCGGCGACGGTTCCGGCCCGAGGCCCAGGATGAGCAATGTCCCGGCAAAGAGGAAGACCAGAACCGTCAGGACCTTGATGCCGGCGAAGATGAATTCGCTTTCGCCGTAGGACCGGGTCGACAAGTAGTTGAGGACGAAGAGGATAATGAGGAACAGGCCGCTCCAGATGGCAGCCGGTACGTCAGGGAACCAGTATTTCATGATCAGGGCGCCGGCGACGAGTTCGGCCGCTACCGTGATGGCCCAGTTGAACCAGTAGTTCCAGCCCAGGGCAAAGCCCAGGGATTTATCGACGTAGCGGTTGGCGTAGGTTTCAAAAGAACCGCTGACCGGCAGGTACGACGCCATTTCACCGAGGCCTGTCATGAGGAAATAAACCATGATACCGATGAGGGCATAGGCGACGAGGGCACCGCCCGGACCGGCAGAGCTGACCGTTTCACCGCCGGCGACGAACAGGCCCGTGCCGATAGCGCCGCCGATGGCGATCATGTTCATGTGGCGGGCTTTCAGGCTGCGGCGCAGTCCCTGCTGCTGTTGAGTTTCTTCCATGCAAAATCACAACCTTTTTTCATTGAATTGAATTGATAAATAAAATCTAAAAAAACTCATACCTTTACATTATAAAGGATGAATCCTTCTCTGACAAATGGATATTCTGCATGGAAGTAAATCGTTTATGCGATTAATGGATATATAACGTGACGCTGTAGTCTTGACAAGGATTTCGAGAACATGTACACTAAAGATAAAATAGTTGAACATGTTCAAGAAGGTGTTTTTATGGAAAAAGATAAAGACGAAGTCCGTCAGCGCATCCTGGCTGCGGCGAAGGAGCTCTTTGTCCAGCAGGGGTATAAAAAGACGACGATCCGTCAGATTGTCGAGAAATCGGGCGTCCTCACAGGGAGCATCTATTATTTCTTCAAGAATAAAGAAGATATCTTCCAGTCCCTGGTCATGGAGCTGCTGCGGCAGTGCACCGATTTGATTGCAGCCCATTTCAGGCAGGAGTCGCCGGCCTTCCGCTACGCTGCCCTGTGCCTCGTCGAATTTGAAGCCGTGGCCATGAACCAGCTCGTCCGCGAAACCTATTATGAAGGCTATACGACGCCCTTGACGTTTGAAAAGATCACGGACCATCTGGCCGATATGACGGGCCGCATCTTCGGCGATTCCCTGGGATTATCGAAGGAGGATATTTTCCTGCGCTCCCTGCTCATCAAAGGGGCCATGCGCAGCTACATCGTCCAGTTCGACTTCAGCCAGCCCATGGACAGCCAAAAGTACGCCGCCCTGGTCCTGGATACGGCTTTGCAGCTGCTGGGCATTTCGGCCGCTGAGAGCCATGACGTCCTGGCCCAGCTCGAACAGCGCCTGCCGGAAATCGAAGCCATTGCCGATGAGATGATCCACCGGCGATAGGACGGCTTCCTGTAAAGGATTGCCGCATGAGGCCATTTTGGCTTCATGGGGCAGCCTTTTTTGCTTAATATTTGAACGCGTTCAACAAACAAAAGGGGGAACTCATCATGTTCATAGAAAAAAAGAAATGGGCTGCCGGCCTGCTCCTGGCCCTGACCGTCATGATAACGGCTTTCTGCCTGGCCGTCGCCGGCATTATGGTCCTCTTTGCCGTGCTCAGTCCGGATGCGGTCATGTCCATTGAACTGCCCTTGCTCTATATTATGCCGGGCCTCTTGTACAGCGGCCTGAGCTGGCCTGATTTCTACATGAGCGACGTCGCCGCCGCCATTGCCCAGATTTTCCCCATGCGCCATGCCGCCGACAGCGTCCGCGACATCTTATTGGCCGGTTATGCGCCGGCGCTGGTTTCCCAGTCCCTGCAGCTGCTGCTCATGGGGGCCGGGGCCTTTGCCCTGGGAACGGCCATCTTTGCCCTGCGCCGCCGCTATGGCATGAAGACGTTCCTGGAAATAGCGGCAGGGGCTATTGCGCGTAAGCGGAAAGGAGCGCGGTCATAATGGGATTTATCGCATTGATACGCCGGGAACTGGTCAACGCCTTTCTCCACGATGCCCGGCGGGCCATCTTTCTCTTCGGTGCTGCAACGGCCTATCTGATTCTCTTCGGCATCCTCTATTACCCCGGCGTCGTCAAGGAGATACCGACGGTCGTCTGCGATGAGGAACATACGGCCTACAGCCGCCTTTTGACCCGCCAGGTCGATGATGACGAACGGCTGGGGCTGGTCCGCGTCGTCGCCGATGAAGGGGAGGCACGGGACATGCTGCGACGGAAAGAGGTCTACGCCGCCGTCATCATTCCGGCCGATTTTTCTCACGATATCCTCAACGGCCGCAGCGCTAAAGTCCTGTTCATGCTCAACGGGGCCAATATCATTACGACCAATATCGCCACGACGGCTGGCAACGACATCGTCAATACCTTCAATACGCGCTTTGCCGCCCGACAGGCGGCCCTGCGGACCAGCGGTGATGAACAGATGCTGAAGAAGCGCATCTCACCGGTAGAGACGACGCTGCGCGTCCTCAATAACCCGACCCAGAGTTACATGATGTTCTTCGTCACCGGCCTGGCCATGGCGGCCATGCAGCAGGGCTTTTTCCTGGCCATCGGAGCTGCCGTCCAGTGCGATTTCCGCAATCCTGAGCTGAAAGGGACGTCGAAGGGCAGGCTGCTGGTCGTCAAAGTCGGCGTGTACTGGGGCCTGTCCATTTTATCCTTTGGCCTGGTCTGTGTCCTGGCCCGCCTGCTGGGCATCCCTGACCGGGCGTCCATCCAGTCGCTGGGCCTTTTGGCCGGTGCCTTCTCTTTTGCTGCCATTTCCCTGGGCCTCTTCGCGTCATCCATTTTCCACAACGAATTGCAGTTCGTCCGGGCGTCCATCATGTACACCGTGCCGGCCTTCATCTTCGGCGGCTATACGTGGCCCCTGGAAGCCATGGACCCAGTGACCCAGGTCGTCGCCCAGGCCTTTCCCATGGCCTGGATGTCCAACGCCGTCCGCGAACTCTTCCTGTCCGGCCATCTGGCCACGCTGAGCCATAACCTGACGGCCCTGACGGTCATGGGCATCATTTTCCTCAGCCTGGGGAGCTGGATTTTCCTGCACAAGATAGATGGTGTAAAATAATTGTGGGGAAACTTTATCACAGTTTCGCCAGAAGACTCCTTCCTCTTAGGTAGGGGCATCAATGGCGATGGATTTCGCAGGTTCGATGCTTGCGAAATCCACCCTGTGTCATTTCTGTCTTAGCCTTTTCACCTCGGTTACGGTATAATGGTAGATAACAGAGGAGGTGAATCCTAGATGTACTTGACGTAATCGAATATCATCCGCGGCTTGTCGAAACAAGAGTATACGATGCTCCGGGAAATGTGCCAATACAGCAATAATCTGTACAATGTAGCGGTCTATACGATTCGGCAGCATTACTTCGATACCCAGCAATTCTTGCGGTACGAAGAAAATTACCCCATCTGCAAGAAAAATGAAAACTACGGCTTGTTGCAGGCTGGTGTTTCTCAACAGATATTGAAGGTAGCCGACCGCAGTTTTCGGTCCTTTTTCAGCCTTTTAAAGAAAGTAAAGTCTGGAGACTATGGCTCAAAGGCTGTCCGCCTGCCACACTACCGTGAAAAAGGGGGCTTGTTCCATCTCGTTTTGTCGACAGCCGCCATCAATATTAAGGATGGTTTCCTGACGGTGCCGATGAGCCGTGAATATATGAAACGCCATCACGGCCATCGGATTCGGATTCCTGTTCCCGACAGGCTGAAGGATAAGACGATTCAGGAAGTCCGCATCTGTCCTATGTATGGCGGACGGTATTTCAAGATTCAGTATTGCTACTTACAGGACCCGGAACCAGTGAAAACCTCGCCAGACCGTGTCCTAGCTATCGACTTGGGACTGGACAATCTGGCCGCCTGCGTTACCAATACGGGGACGTCGTTCCTCATGGACGGTCGTAAACTCAAATCTATCAACCAGTATTGGAACAAACGCAAAGCCAGACTCCAAAGCATTGCCGCCAAGCAGGGCCAGAAGACGACGAATCAGCTCTGCCAGTTAGCGAAGAAACGCCATTTCCGGATGCAGGAGATCCTTCGCAAGACAGCCCGTTACATTGTTAATTTCTGCATTGACCATCAGATAGGGAGCATTGTCTGTGGCTATAATCGCGATTTCAAACGAGGACTAAAGCTGGGCAAAGTGACGAATCAGCATTTTACTCAAATCAGCCTGAGCTATCTGCGTAGTACCTTGAAACACCTGTGTGAACGCTATGGGATAAGCTATCTGGAACAGGAGGAATCGTATACCTCTCAGGCCAGCTGCCTGGATTTGGATGATATTCCCGTATACCAGCCGGATACACCCTATACAGGAACGTTCAGCGGGAAACGAGTCCAGCGCGGCCTGTACCGCTTCGCTAACGGCAGGACGGCTAATGCCGACATCAACGGCGCCGCCAACATACTTCGTAAAAGTAAGCAGAACTTCGATTTCGAGGGACTGTGTAAAGGGCTTTTGGACAGCCCTTTGAGAACAAGGCTATCCTGATTTCAGGAGGAAACTTAAACAGCAACCTTCTCAAGAATCTCCCGCTTCTATAAGCGGGAGAGGTTCAACTTGTCATTCAAAAAAAATCTCACAATATGTTGACACCGTCCAGGGCTTGTCGCACGTGCGACAAGCCTTTTTTTATGCTATAATATAGCCGTCTCGCTGATGGGTTCCATGAGCGTGTGGATTGAAATTGTAATATTGAGTAGTAAGTTATTGAGTGGCCTGTCGTATGATATTCATACGGCAGGTTTTTTCTATAAATAAATTTTACTATTCAATATTACAGAAAATATATATTGACTAGTGGTGTGGAACGGAGTATACTGAATGTATCAAAAATGAATTATAGAATTCACAAAATGGTAGAGAAAGGAGAACAGAGATGGGAACATATATTGGGCATACTAGCGAAGAGGGACGACAGCAGCTGCTGATAGACCATTTGAAAGGGACCAGCCTTTTGGCAGAACGATTTGCCAGTATATTTGATGCGGCCGAATGGGGGAAGATGGCCGGGTTATATCATGACATCGGGAAATATAGCGCGGCTTTCCAGCAACGGATCCTGGAAGAGGGACCGCGGGTCGATCATTCTACGGCTGGTGCCTTGCTGATGAAGAAAATAAAGAATGTGCCTTTGGCTTTCTGTATTGCCAGTCATCACAGCGGTCTCCTCAATACGGGAACGAGATTATCGAAAACCGATGACGGTACCTTGAAGGGGCGGCTGAAAAAAGAATTGAAAGGCAAGCTGGACTATTCGGCTTATCGGCAGGAATTGCCTGAACCGCTGCCGATTCGCAAGGCACCGGCCTTTTTATACGGAAAAGACAAGTTTTATTACTCTTTCTTCATCCGTATGCTTTTTTCTTGCTTAGTCGATGCCGATTTCTTGGATACGGAACAATTCGTGAACGCTGGCAAGGTGCAGCGCGGCGGATTCGCGACGATGCAGGAACTTCACGATTTATTTTTTGCTTATTATGCAACATTTGGGGAACCCACTACGCCTATCAATCAAAAACGGCAGGAAATTTATCAGCAATGTCTGGATGCAGCTGAAAAGGAACCCGGTATGTTTAGCCTGACCGTTCCGACCGGCGGCGGTAAGACCTTGTCTTCCTTGGCTTTTGCTTTGAAACACGCTGTAAAGTATAAGAAACAGCGGATTATTTATATCATCCCTTATACGTCGATTATTGAGCAGACTGCTGATATTTTCCGCAATATCCTGGGAGATGGTAACGTCATCGAACACCATATGAATGTCGATTACGATAAAGATGACAATAAAGAGGATAATGACAAAAAGGAAGATGATGGCTTGAACCGCAAAAAGCTGGCGACTGAAAACTGGGATGCGCCCGTCATTGTGACGACGAATGTGCAGTTTTTTGAATCCCTCTTTGCGGCCAAGACCAGCCGGTGCCGCAAGGTACATAATATTGCCAATAGTGTCCTCATCTTTGATGAAGCGCAGATGCTCCCTGAGCCTTATTTGCGGCCTTGTATCCGCAGTATAGGCGAATTGGTGGCCAATTATCGCTGCACAGCTGTATTGTGTACGGCAACGCAGCCGAGTTTGGAAACGTATTTTTTCCAGATTGGAGAAGGCCTGAAAGTGCGGGAAATCTGCCCGGATACACAAGGACTGTATGAATTCTTCAGGCGCGTCACTTATCGATTCATGGATGTAGATTCTTTGGAATCCTTGGCAGCGCAGCTGAAAGAGCATGAGCAGGTCCTGTGTGTCACTAATTCCAAGAAGGACGCTCGGGACTTGTATCAGATGATGGCGGGCGATGGATGTTATCATTTGTCGACCTTCATGTATCCGGCTCATCGGCGCCGCGTCTTAGCAATCATCCGTCAACGCCTTAAGGATGGTTTGCCCTGCCGGGTCATTTCAACCAGCTTGATTCAGGCTGGCGTCGATGTCGATTTCCCTGTTGTTTATCGTGAAATTGCCGGCCTGGATAGTATTATCCAGACAGGCGGCCGCTGCAATCGGGAAGGGAAACAGCGGACCGAAGACAGTATCGTATATATTTATGATTTGCATAAGCCTATGAACCGGATCCCTGCTTTCGTGCGGCGCCCTATTGAAATAACCCAGATGGTGGCGAAGCACCATGCCGACATAGCCAGTGCAGAGAGTATTAAAGCGTATTTCGACCAGCTCCATTACACGATTGGCGAAGACCAGCTGGACAGCAAAAATATTTTGAAACGATTAGAAGGAAATACCCCGGACTTTACAGAGATTGCAAAAGATTTTAAACTGATAGAGGAAGATAGCAGACCCGTTTTTATTCCCGTAGATGATGACCTGGATAATCAGAAAATCCTGACACAATTGATAGCCGGTGTTTGTAACCGGTCCATATTACGTAAGGCTAATCAATATATGGTCAGCGTCTATGAGAACCAGTTCGAGAAACTCTGGGAAACGAATAAGCTGGACGCATTGGATTTAGGATTGTACGTACTAAAAGATCCGGCGGTATATGACCCGGATACGGGGCTCGTCGTCAATATGGAAGATGGAATAGGCATCTTTTTATAAATTGAGGAGATGATGATATGGCAATACGCGTAGAGGTTTGGGGAGATTATGCCTTGTTCTCCCGGCCGGAAATGAAAACGGAACGTGTCAGTTATGATGTCATGACACCGTCTGCAGCACGAGGCATCATTGAGGCTATTTATTGGCATCCCGGACTTAGATGGATTATTGATAAAATCTATGTCCTCAGTCCTATCCAATTTACCAATATACGCCGTAATGAAGTTAAGGCAAAGGCCAGTGCCAGAGCGGCCAAGCAGGCGATGACTAAGAAAAATGTGGCGTTGTATTTGAGTACGAAAGAAGAAATACAGCAACGGGCTTCCATGGTACTGTGCAAGGTGCATTATGTCATCGAAGCGCATTTTGAATTGACTGATAAGGCCAATGCTTCTGACAATGCAGGAAAGTTCCAGGATATCATCCGCCGCCGCCTGAAGCGGGGGCAATGCTATCATACGCCTTATTTTGGCTGCCGGGAATTTCCTGTCAATTTCCGGGAATATGAATTTGACAGTGTGCCGACAGCCTATGCTGGGGAAAATAAGGAATTAGGATATATGCTGTATGACATGGATTATTCCGACTTACAGCACATACGGCCTATGTTCTTCAAGGCGACCTTACATAACGGGGTCCTGGATTTGCGGGATTGTGAGGTGCACTCATGATTTTACAATCATTGGTAGATTACTATGAAACCTTAGCCCGACAGGGTGCTATTGCCAAACCAGGATGGGGAAACTATAAGATTTCTTATGCTGTGAATCTGAATCAACAGGGCGAAGTCATCGGCATCCTGTCTTTGGAAAAAGAAGTGATGCGGGGAAAAAAGAAGGTATCTGTGCCTACCACCCATATGCTGCCGGAAGGCGTGAAAAAATCGTCGGGCATCCGGCCGCAGTTCTTATGGGCTAATGCCGCATATTGCCTGGGCTTGCCTAAGGAAAATAAAACTGCAGATATGACGGGAGATGCGGCAACAAAATGGGAAAAGGATAAAAAACGGAGTGTAGCTTGTTTTGAAACGATGAAACAATATCATTTAGATATTTTAGAAGCTGTCCACACGCCGTCAGCAGAGGCTTTGAAGCGGTTCTTTACGACGTGGAATCCGGAAACAGCAGAAAATCATACCGTATTGAAACCGTACCTGACTACCAACCTATTAACAGCCAATGTAATGTATGCTGTTGAGGGCGTCTTTGTTCAAGATGATGAAACCATCAGGAACGCCTGGGATGCCCATTATAATCAACCATCTGGTGATGCTGTCAAAGGGCAGTGTTTAGTCACAGGGAAAATAGGACCCATTGCCCGCATCCATCCTAATATTAAAGGCGTCCGCGGTGCCCAGTCTTCGGGAGCTTCCTTAGTATCCTTTAACGCAGAGGCTTTTGAATCATACGGTCATTCAAAGGGACAGTGCTATAATGCTCCTGTCAGTGAACATGCCGCTTTTGCCTACACGACGGCATTGAATCAACTCATCGCCGATGAAAAGCATTGCAAGGTCATTGGCAATACGACTGTCGTCTATTGGGCAGCCAATGGGGAAGAAGCCTATCAGGATTTGCTTCATAGCGCCGTTTTTGAAGATGATGACACTATTGATGATGAGACACTTGATGCCTTGTTTTCTCACATCCAAAAAGGAATGCCCTTTGATTTTCAAGGAGTTCCCATCCATCCCGATACGCCTTTTTATATCTTAGGGTTATCGCCAAATGCAGCCAGACTCTCAGTCCGTTTTTTCTTACAGGATACGTTCGGTCATTTTATTGACCACGTGCGCAAACATTATGAAAGACTGGAAATCGTTATGCCTCAGCAGCATCGGGCTTACTTGCCATTATGGAGATTGCTGGGGGAAACGATGAATAAAAAAAGTAAAGATAAAACTGCATCTCCACTTTTGGCAGGCGCCGTGATGCGGAGCATCCTCTCGGATACGCCTTACCCGCAGGCTTTATACAACCATGTCATGCTGAGAGTTAAAGCAGATCAAGATGATAAAGATAAGCATATCTATAAAATTACTGCTGAAAAAGCCGCTATCATCAAGGCTTGTTTATTGAAGAATTTCCCGAAAGGAGAGACGATAACTGTGGCGTTGAATGAAGAAAGTACGAATACGGCCTATGTATTAGGCAGACTGTTCTCTGTATTGGAACAAATTCAGGAAAAAGCCCATGAAAAAGATAATGGACGCGGTAAGGTTTCCGACTCAGAAAAGAATCGGAAAGGAATAAATAGCACGATTAAGGATCGATTTTTTAATAGTGCGGCTGCGACCCCAGGATGGGTATTTCCAATTTTGTTGAAAATGGCCAATCACCATTTACGCAAATTAAATGACAGAAAGGGATTGAAAATTGAACTGGAAAAAATGGTTACAGAGTTGGAAGGGAAAATCGAGATGAATGGCCAGCCTATTCCTGCGCGGATGAATTTGACGGATCAAGGCTTATTTATTTTAGGCTATTACCATCAAACCCAGAAACGGTATGCGAAGAAGGAGGAAAAATAAAATGTCAGAACCCATTAAGAATCGCTATGAATTTACCATCCTGTTTGACGTAGAAAATGGTAATCCCAATGGAGATCCCGATGCCGGTAATATGCCGCGTGTGGATCCGGAAACGGGGTATGGCCTGGTTACCGATGTCTGCTTGAAGCGTAAGATACGCAATTGCATTGAAACGATTTGCGAAGATAAACCCGGCTATCGTATTTACGTTAAAGAAGGCGTTCCTTTGCAGCGCAGTGATAAAGAAGCCTTGGAATATGTAGGGGTTAAAGAAGAAAAGGACATCAAAAAGATGAAGACGAGCGATCCGGAACTGGACCGTAAAATTTGTGATTTCATGTGCCAGAATTTCTTTGACATACGCACTTTTGGCGCCGTTATGACGACCTTTGTCAAAAGTGCCCTCAATTGTGGCCAAGTTCGCGGTCCTGTTCAGTTGGGTTTTGCCCGCAGCATTGATCCCATCATGCCACAGGAAGTCACCATTACCCGTGTCGCCATCACGACGGAAAAAGATGCTGAAAACAAAAATACCGAAATTGGCAGGAAGTATATCATTCCCTATGCGTTATATCGTGTAGATGGCTACGTATCGGCTAACCTGGCCCGGAAAGTGACCGGTTTCAGCGAAGATGATTTGCAGTATTTATGGAAGGCCATCATTAATATGTTTGAATATGACCATTCCGCTGCCAGAGGGAATATGGCCGTCCGCGAACTCATCGTTTTCAAGCATGATAGTGAACTGGGGAATGCCCCGGCCTATAAACTTTTTGACACTATTCATGTCCAGAAAAAAGATGGCGTCATTGCTCCCAGAAACTATACGGACTACGATATCACTGTAGATGAAAGTAAAATCCCGGAACATGTTACGTGTACCCGGATGATTTAACCAAGTGAAAAAAGCGGTGCGAAGCAGAATCACACATAAAATATATCAGAGCTTCGCACCCGTCTTGATTTCTATAAAAATGAGCAATACCCGGATAATTGACTCAAAAATTGAACTGCTCATCAATCAGTTCGCAATATGATTGATGAGAGAGCAGATAGTGACTGAGCCAATTTGAAGGCCGTCGCACCCTTCACGGGTGCGTGGATTGAAATACCATTTCCAACACTTCCTTTATGATATTTTATACCGTCGCACCCTTCACGGGTGCGTGGATTGAAATGGATAAGTCCTGCATCCATGTCTTCGATATGAGAAGTCGCACCCTTCACGGGTGCGTGGATTGAAATTATTGTTCTTAATTGTGATATATCTTTATCAAGCATGTCGCACCCTTCACGGGTGCGTGGATTGAAATTCATCGTAACTATTAGATACTATACAGTGTGATTGTGTCGCACCCTTCACGGGTGCGTGGATTGAAATACTAGGATTCTGGTTGTATTCTCGAACAATATTGAGTCGCACCCTTCACGGGTGCGTGGATTGAAATTCCATAATAGACACCATGGTATTAAGGATTTTTTGTCGCACCCTTCACGGGTGCGTGGATTGAAATTGTCATCTGTTGGTATCGTAAAGGTATCGCTTAGTAGTTGGTCCTATGTCAAGTTTGAGTACAAATTAAATTGAGGTTTCTATCAATCAGTTATCCAGCAATCAAAGCTGCCTTTTTCTTGTAGTTTGCATATAATTTTTCATAGTCAT